>JBKJQT010000311.1:0-4124 GCA_046593855.1 Candidatus Nitrotoga sp.
CTTCTAATGTTCTTCTTGCCGTTGATTAATAGCCGTAACAAATAAATGGTATTACCGCAGCGCATGCGGTTTTTTTATTATTAGCGTTGTATACATTTTTATATTTCGAATAAGACACTTTACACAGGGGAGATCATGATCATAACTTTTCATTGCCCATTAGGCAAAATAAGAAATAAGGCGGTTTCAAAATTAAAATGTCTAAATTGAGCATAAGAGCCGGGATTCTGGCGAGCAGTTTGCTGTTGGTTTCGCCTTATTCTGCAGCATTGGAAAATGTCCAGTTACAACCCCAAATGGGAGAATCAGGCCAGGAAATACCTGCACTGGAGCAATCGCAAGTAATCGCCCAAGCGGATAGCTCCTTACAATTACAAAAAACGACCAAACCTACACCGTCAGAAGTTAAGGCTCCGGCTAAGACGCCTAGCTATTATGTTCAATTACGTAGTTCTGGGTTAGCCATTCAGACTGAACCCCCTCGCTATGTCAAGCAAGCCAATAAAACATGGCTTAAAGAGGGTTGGCAAGATGTTAATTGGTTAGACATTGGTGTGGAAGCTCGACTGCGTTATGAATCTCGGGAAAATGACTTTCGTCGAAGAACAGATACAGTGGATGAACCCATTTCATTACGAACCCGCCTTTATGCTGCTGTAAAAAACAAATTTGACCCATTTCGCGCCACCTTTGAATTTCAGGATTCCAGGCGTTTTAACAGCAATTACGTACTTACCAATTTGGAGGTTAATAAAACAGAATTTATCCAAGGCTATGGAGAATTGTATTTTAAGGATGCGCTTGGTGTAGATGATCTTGGTAACGAAAGGCCGCTAAGCCTCCGAGCGGGGCGTATGGCTTTTGAATTAACAGATAAACGCTTGATTGCAAGAAATGAATATCGTAATACCACAAATAATTTCCAAGGTTATCGTGCGGTTCTAGGCCAGAGAAATAGCGATTGGCAAGGAACGGTCTTTGCCTTTAATCCAATAGTTCGTTTTGTGGAACAAGCGGACAAAGCCAATGAAGGTCAGTGGTTTTACGGGGCTATGTTCGATGTGCGCAAATGGTCAAACGTGGCCACGCTACAACCCTATTACTACTTGCTGCAACAAGATGGTAGTAAGGTAAAATATGCTACGTCGGACTCACTTGCTACCGCCGCCGACAAAACAAATCGTAACATTAGCACCGGCGGCTTGCGTGCCTATGGGATAGTAAGCAATACCGGCATCGATTGGGACTTGAACTATGTCAAACAATGGGGGAAAGATAATGGTCAGGATCACGATGCCTATGGTTATAACTTAGAATCTGGTTATACCTTTAAACATGCATGGAAACCTCGTGTTATGGCCAATTTAGGCTATGCCAGCGGGGATAAAAATCCAAATGACAAAAAAAGTCAACGTTTTGAGCGTTTATTCGGGTTTGCCAGACCATGGTCCCATACTGATTATATCCAGATGGAAAATATCCGCGCCACTAAGATTCGCGGAGAATTCAACCCTACTGCTACCTTAAAAATGGATTTTGGCTATAGCTGGTACAAATTAGCTAGTGCTACAGACCGCTGGGCAGCGGCAAACAACTTGCGCGACGCAACGGGAAAAAGCGGTAAGGATATAGGCAACGAGTTTGACATTCGTGCGCAATTTCCAGTCAATAAATACTTAGGGATGGTTATAGGTTATTCCTACTTCATGGCGGGGGATTTTGCCAAAGCTACGTCCCAAAAAGCTACCCCTGGACGAGGTGATAATTCCCACTTAGTGTGGATAGACGCAACTGTAGTCGCATTTTAATTCCAACCAATTAACGGAGTTTTACTATGATTAAAATTTTTCACACATGTTTTATCGCAGTAGCACTCGCGTTTGGACCCAGCATCGCGATGGCGGAGAGCATAACGATCGTCGCCGCTTCTAGTATTAAATTAGCTATGACCGAAATCGTTAATAAATTCAATGCAGAACACCATAATGATGAGGTAAAAACTATTTATGGTTCATCCGGAAAATTCGCTGCTCAAATTCAGAATGGTGGACCTTTTGATATGTTTTTCTCGGCAGACGTTAATTTTCCGCAGATACTGCAGAAAGCAGGGCTAACTACTGCTGATCCAGTAATTTATGCGTATGGTCGACTAGTAATTTGGTCTTCAACGACGCATGCCACTAAGCTTACCCTGCAAAAACTAACTGAACCGACCATTCGTAAACTTGCCATCGCCAACCCTCAACTTGCACCTTATGGGATGCGTGCCAAGGAAGCGATGAAATCAGCCGGAGTGTGGGAAAAAACCAAGGACAAGCTCGTTTTTGGCGAAAATGTCGAACATACCACACAGATGGTAAGTACCGGGGCAGCTGATGCCGGGATTATTCCCCTTTCACTGGCGCTTAATCCTGCAATGGTTAAACAAGGCGGCTATAGCTTTATTGATGATAGCCTTCATGAACCATTGGCCCAAGCCTTCGTAATCACCAAGCGAGCCAAAGACAGTGCGCTTGCCCGGCGATTTGCGGCTTACTTCCAGACACCCGAAGCGCGCAAAATCATGGAAAGTTATGGCTTTGAGCTGCCTAAAAAATAACAGGTTGGAAAATGGATGTTGGAGTACTTAAGACAAAGCTTGAGTTTGAGTGCAGAGGATTGGACGGCAATCTGGCTTACGCTACGGCTTTGCTTGTACACGACATTTATTTTGATCGTGATTGCAACGCCTATTGCGTGGTGGTTGACTAGCGGGTGCTCCGCCAGTCGAACCGCCGTGCAGGCTGTAGTTGCTTTGCCGCTGGTGTTACCACCCACCGTGCTTGGATTTTATCTCTTGATCACGCTTGGCCCGCGCGGCTTCATCGGCGAAACATTAGAGGACATAGGACTCCATCATCTTGCCTTTACTTTTGAGGGCATATTGATCGGCTCAGTATTGTATTCCATGCCATTTGCCGTACAACCCTTGCAGCAAGCCTTCACTAATCTGGGGCGACGCCCGATCGAGGTGGCTGCCTCACTCGGCGCGGGTCCGATAGATCGTTTCTTTAGCGTCATTTTACCGTTGACCAAAAGTGGCTTCATCGTCGCCATGACCCTCACTTTCGCTCACACCATGGGCGAGTTCGGGGTCGTCCTGATGGTGGGCGGCAATATTCCGGGCGTGACCCACGTATTATCAACCACGATCTATGGCTACACCGAGGGTATGCAGTATGCCGCTGCGGGAAGACTGAGTCTGATGCTATTGATCCTCGCGTTTATCGTCCTTTTTGTGGTGTACTGGTTTAATCGAGGTTTTGAGATGGTAAAACCATGACCTTGTCAGTACGTGCCCGGATTACTCATTCGAATTTTGTTTTTGATGTCGATGTTGATTGGCCCGCGGAGGGTGTCACCGTTCTATTTGGACGTTCGGGCTCGGGTAAGACGACATTGTTGCGACTGATTGCCGGTCTGGAGCGTCCGAACGACGCGCGCGTGAGCTTTCGTCATGAAATTTGGCTGAATGGACGCCGCTGGGTCCCATTGCATCGGCGCCGGATCGCCATGGTTTTTCAAGAAGCCAGTTTGTTGCCGCATCTGTCTGTACGCGAAAATCTCCTCTACGGTTACAAGCGCACACCGATTGCGGAACGTAAACTCCATCTGGATGAAGTTGTTCGTATGCTGGGCATCGAAAATATTATTGAACGTAATATTAATCAACTTTCCGGTGGGGAGCGTCAGCGTGTTGCCTTGGGGCGTGCGCTATTGACAAGTCCGCGCCTGCTTTTGATGGATGAGCCACTTTCGGCGCTCGACACTCAGACCAAGCGGGATATTCTTCCCTATTTAGAGCGCCTGGTTGAACAAGCGGATGTACCGATTGTGTATGTTACCCATGCGCCAGCCGAAGTAGAGCGTCTTGCGGACCGCGTGGTGTTTCTGCGGGATGGGCGTATCGATCGCGTTGAAACGCTTAAACAAACCTTATCTCGGTCGGACTCCCCGCTGTTTCACGATGACGGCGTGGTGTCGGTCATTAAGGGTCAGCTGGGGCGAAAAGAGCATGGGTTAACGTCTTTTTATGTTGGACAAGATTGTTTTTGGTTGAGCACCCCTATTTATTCAGATAGCGT
>JBKJQT010000376.1:0-3378 GCA_046593855.1 Candidatus Nitrotoga sp.
GATGAAATAGCGCGCAACGAGCATAATGAAAACATGCAATTACCTGAAGTAATGGATTATCGTACGGTGCTTGGACTATCAATTGAGGTGCAGCAAAAACTCAATCAACACATGCCAGAGACAGTAGGAGAAGCAGCCCGTATTTCCGGAATAACGCCGGCGGCGATCTCCCTGTTATTGGTTCATCTGAAACGCGGTTTTCGGAGTGTTGTAATGACAACAGGTGTTAAAGTACCACCAGAAGGCGAGAAAGCGCAGAAAAGCGCGTGAATCAAGCCAAAGAGCTGGCGCTTGGTATCACGCAACTGGGGCTGGATGTCGCGCCAGAAGTGCAGCATAAGCTGTTAAGTTATCTCGAGTTATTGCAAAAATGGAATCGGGTTTATAACCTGACGGGCATTCGTCAGCCGGCGCAGTTGATAAGCGGACATTTACTGGACAGCCTTGCCGTGTTGCCACATTTATGGCCTGGTCGTTGGCTAGACGTGGGTTGCGGTGCAGGTCTGCCCGGTTTGATATTGGCGCTATTACGCCCGGAATGGACCTTCGTCCTTCTGGATAGTAATAGTAAAAAAACTAGTTTTGTGCAGCAAGTGAAAATCGAACTGGAATTAGGCAACGTAAGCATTTACTGCACACGTGTGGAAGCCTGGCAGGCGGAGGGGAAATTCGACGGCATCATTTCTCGAGCTTTTGCAGAGACTACAAAGTTTGTTACGCTGACGCGACATTTACTGGATCAAGAAGGACGCTGGGTTGCCATGAAGGGAGTTCCGCAACAGGAGCTGGAAAGGTTGCCGACCAACGTCACCGTGGAGCAAGTTATTCCATTGCAGGTACCAGGGCTAGCCGCCGCGCGCTGCCTGATTATGTTGAAATCCACTTAAATATGGCCAAGATACTAGCGATTACCAATCAAAAGGGAGGGGTGGGTAAAACTACCACATCAATTAACCTAGCTGCGAGTCTGGCGGCCGTTAAACAGCGTGTATTGCTGATTGATCTTGATCCCCAAGGTAATGCCACCATGGGCAGCGGTGTAAATAAGCGTGATTTGTCGGCAACCATTTACCACGTGTTGCTGGGAAGCAAAACCCTGCATGAAGTTCGGCTTCATTCGGAAGCCGGAAAGTATGACGTGCTGCCGGCGAACCGTGATCTGGCTGGTGCCGAAATTGAACTGGTTGATTTGCCACAGCGTGAAACCCGGCTTAAGGAAGCTCTGCAAGCCGTGACGGAAGAATATGATTATGCATTGATTGATTGTCCTCCCGCTTTAAATCTGCTTACCCTCAACGGGCTGTGTGCAGCCAAGTCAGTCATGATTCCGGTGCAATGCGAATATTATGCCTTGGAAGGGCTTAGCGATTTAGTCAACACCATCCGAAAGGTGCGGGCCCACCTTAATCCGGATCTGGAAATTGAGGGTTTGCTGCGCACCATGTTCGATCCACGTAATACATTGGCTTTGCAGGTATCCGAACAATTGCAACAACACTTTGGCGAGAAAGTTTACCGTACTATCATCCCGCGTAATGTGCGGTTGGCAGAAGCACCCAGCTACGGTGTGCCGGTACTTCACCATGACAAATCTTCCAAAGGTGCACAGGCCTATCTAGCTCTGGCAGGCGAATTGCTTAATAAGGCCGCGCAATCAGTACCAGCTTAACCTAGAAGGAAATGACTTGGCCAAACCAAACAAAGGATTAGGACGCGGCTTGGATGTTCTGCTGTCCGGTAGTGACAAAGAGCAGGGCGACGTATTGAGCGAGATGAAGGTTGATGAACTCAAACCTGGCAAGTATCAGCCGCGCAGCCGTATGGATGAAGCCTCGCTCAACGAACTGGCCGCTTCGATCAAAGTACAAGGCGTTATGCAGCCGATCCTGGCACGTTTGTTACCAAATGGTAGTCACGAGATTATTGCTGGGGAACGCCGCTGGCGTGCCGCCCAGCTGGCTGGTCTGGTTCAAGTGCCGGTATTGGTGCGCAAGGTTGCAGACAACGCCGCACTCGCCATGGCGCTGATCGAAAACATTCAACGTGAAGATCTCAATCCCTTAGAACAAGCAGTTGGTATTCAGCGCCTCATAGACGAATTCAATATGACGCACATGGCGGCCGCCGATGCGGTAGGGCGTTCGCGCAGTGCGACCAGCAACCTGTTGCGCCTTCTCAAGCTGCCGCAATCGGTGCAGGGCATGTTGATGGGGGGTGGCCTCGATATGGGCCACGCCCGAGCGCTACTAGCGCTGGATGGCGCACGGCAGATCACTGCCGCCACCAAAATTGTAACGGACGGACTGTCGGTGCGCGAGACAGAAAAGCTAGTGCACAATTTGCTGAGTCCCGTACCGCAACATAAAAAGGTCAAACCCAGTCGCGATACCCTGCAATTGCAGGAAGATATTGCCCAGCATCTCGGCACCCATGTACAAATCAAGGCAGGTAAAAAGGGCGCAGGCAAGCTGGTTATCAACTACACCAGCCATGATCATTTGGCCGAGCTAATCACGCGTTGGAAATAACTCCCTAAAAATAAATCGTTGACGCCAGCAAGCGAGATTGAGTAGAATGCCGGGCTTCGAAGGATTAGGGGCGGTTGTGGGCAGTGCGGTTCGCCGGATTATTTTGATTCAGCTAGCTGTAACCATAGCGATGGCATTGTTGATGCTGATGTACCTGAATGTAGCTGCTGCAGCCTCGGCTTTTGCTGGAGGAGCGGTAGGCTTTCTAACCAGCTTGGTTTATGCTAAAAAAATGTTCGCGCCGCTTGGCAGCGAACCAAAAACAATAATAATGGCGCATTACCGCGCCGAAGCTTACAAGCTGGTATTCACCATTCTATTGTTCTCTTTGGTCTTCACGCAATTTAAAGAAGTGCATGTGTTGCCGCTGTTTGTAGCATATATCGCAACGTTGATGGTTTATTGGGTAGCATTAATTTTTGTGTAAAGTTTATGAGCACTGAAGGTCTGACGACATCCGCTTATATTAAGCACCATCTTCAAAATCTGACCTGTTCCATTCAGGAGGGTCATTTCCATTGCGCGCATTCTGCCGAAGAAGCTAAGGCAATGGGGTTCTGGGCGTTCAACATGGACACCATTTTGGTGTCGCTGGTACTAGGACTGACGTTCTTATTCCTTTTCAGCAAGGTCGCAAAGAACATAAGTGCCGATGTACCGAGTGGCATGCAGAACTTTGTGGAATGGGTGGTCGAATTTATTGACAGCAGCGTGCGCGGCTCATTTTCTGGACGCAGTGCGTTGGTTGCCCCGCTGGCGCTCTCCATTTTTGCCTGGATTTTCCTGATGAACCTGATGGATCTGGTTCCTATCGACTATGTTTCGTTGATTACCCAGCCAATGGGCATTG
>JBKJQT010000381.1:0-3310 GCA_046593855.1 Candidatus Nitrotoga sp.
TAGTTTGCGAGCCGATGGCGGCATATCTCATCCACGCCGCCAGCGCAACCCGCGCGGACCCGGTGCGCGCGCAGTTCGAAAATGTGCGTACCCTGATTGCTCTAGGTGAACAGGCCGCTAACTTGCCTGTTGTAGTGCGCCGTGGATACACCACCCGACTGCGCCAGGCTCGCCTAAATTTGGGCTATGCGTTGAGCAAAACAGGCAATCGCATGGGTGCGGTGCGTGCCGTATTGCCTTCGCTAATCGAAGCGCCGAGCTTTGCTAGCGTGCGCAATTTATTATCCATTCTTAAAGGCTGAACATGCCCCGTTACTTGGTGCTAACCGAATTATTTTTACCTACCAAAGGCGGCACCGCAGTCTGGTTTGCCGAGGTGTACCGACGTCTGTCGGGCAAGGAAACCCACATTGTTACCGCTGATGTGCCGGGTGCGGCGGAAGTGGACGCGATACACTCCAACACAGTACATCGTATCAGCATGCGTCGTGTGACTTGGCTTCGACCTGAATCATTGGGTATGTATGCTAATCTGTTTATTAAATCCTTATGGTTGGCGCTTACCCACCGCTTTACTGCTATTCATGCCGGTCGCGCCCTGCCGGAAGGCATTACAGCTTGGCTGGTAGCACGGTTGACTTTGCATTCGGTCGTAATTTATGCTCACGGAGAGGAACTTACCACCTGGGGGTGCGGTGGCAAATACAAGGCAATGCGATTTGCTTTACGTCACGCTGACCGAGTCATTGCTAATAGTGAATTCACTCGCGATGCACTCATCAAAATGGACGTGGATTCTGCCAGCATCACACTTATTTATCCTGGCGTAGATGTGACCCGCTTTCGCCCAGGTTTGGAATGTGCAGAGCTGCGCAAATCAGTTGGTGTAACGGATGCTGATAAGCTGATTTTGTCGGTTGGGCGGCTGTCACGGCGTAAAGGGTTTGATCAAGTAATCCAGGCACTACCTGCACTAATTCAGGCTGGGTTGGATATACAGTACGTGCTGATTGGTATTGGCGAAGATTATGACTATTTGTTCGAGATCGCACGTACATTCGATGTGATTGACCGCGTCCACCTATTGGGTCACGTCAGCCCTGATGACCTGCCTCGTTGGTACAATGCCTGTGACGTATTCATCATGCCTAACCGTGAGATTAATGGGGATACTGAAGGTTTCGGCATGGTGTTTATTGAAGCAGCGGCGTGTGGGAAACCCGCAATTGCCGGGCAAGCTGGCGGCACTGGGGCAGCGGTAGTGGATGGATTGACGGGTTTCAGAGTGGATGGCACTGATACTGTTGCAGTCACTAACGGATTGCAGCGGATACTGGAAAACACACACTATGCTCAGCAGATTGGAAATCGTGCATTAGCGAGAGCGATCAAACGGTTTGACTGGGCTATTGTGGCCGAAAAAACTCAACAATTGCAAACTAAGTGATACCTGATCATTAGCTGTTATGGCATTTGAGTAATATTTAATACAAGGATAAATCAATGATAAATCGATTCAAATTACGGATGGCATTGCCATTCTCAATATTAGTTGTGTTTGAATTGTTTGGACTGAATCGAGCATCAGCTGTTGCAGGCTATTCACCTACTGCAGTGGAATTATCTATTCTTCCACCTTTTTGCCAAACTAAATTAAATTCCAGTTCGAATCCAGCAGACCAAATACTATATTCCGGAAAGATTGGACCGGATTGGCTGCACATTCACCATTACTGTTTCGCACTCAATTTCAGTAATCGGTACAAAAGAACTTTCGCTAACAAAGGTGACCAGCTCTTTTATTTGCAAAGTGCGATGGGTGAGTTCGATTATGTATTTACTAATTCGTCCCCCAATTTCTGGATGCGCCCGGAAATGCATGTTCAGAAAGGCAAGTTGCTTGCTGCCGCTAAACGCAATATCGAAGCGGTAAACGAATTTGAACAGGCGCTACAAGATAACCCAAACTATGTTGAAGCGTATGTTGCACTCAGTGATTATTATAAGAATACCGGTCAACAATCGAAATCTATTACGTCAGTGGAGCAAGCGTTACAGCATGCGCCAAATAATAAATCCTTGCAAAAACGATATAATCAGCTAACAGGCAAAATTTTTACACCGCCACCACCCCCAGTCGAGCAGGCTGTACAAACTCCTTCCACGCCCATACCTGTTGTAAAAGCCGCACCAGAAAGCGGGGTCAGCTCGACCACTACACAATCCGTTTCTGTTTCATCGCCAGTTGTCGTACCCGAAAAGATTGGTACCCCTACCAATCCCTATTGCCGTTTTTGTCCGCCAGAGTAAGAATAGTTTTTGCTATTAACAGAATATTTGAGTTTGATTGGCCATTTTATTCAGGCACTTTTAATCCATGCATTTTCTAACCCTAGCATCGTTCCGTACCCAAGCCAGTAGCTGCTGCTTCATGGCTTCTGCCAATTCAAATTTATCGGCAATGCGGTTGTGCTGGCAGGCTGGGTCGGTTTCCAAATCGAACAATTTGTATAGCGCGCCGCCTACCGTAGGCTGGTAAACAAGCTTCCAGCGTCCAACACGGATCATTCTATCCTTGGCTTCTAGCACAATGTCACGGTATTGCGGCTTGATTACCAGTGTTCCGCTGGCCTTATCAGGAACTTCCAAAAGTTCTAGCAGGTTGGGGTAGCGCAAGTGGTCTTCGTGCATACCCGGCAGGTCGGTAATCCAGATACCGGTTTCGTTGAAGGCAGGGAGACCTAGATCATTTTTTTCACCACGTACTATAGCTGCCAAAGATACGCCATCCATCGCCTCAGGAATAGCTAATCCGGCCAGTTCCAGTAAGGTTGGTGCGATATCTACGCTGCGCATAATCTGTTGTTGTATACCGTTACCAGGAGTACGTGGATCATGGATGACGAGCGGGATGCGGGCGGAGAAATCGCCTACTGCGCTGTTTCCTTGTCCCCAAGTATCGTGCTCGAAAAACTCCATGCCATGGTCTGAATAGACAACGACAATAGTGCTGTCTGCCAAGCCACAGTCATTGAGGTGGCGCAGCATCTTGCCTACCTCATCATCAAATTCAGCCACGCAGCCATCGTACAAATCAATGATTTGATCGAGATCAAATTCCTCTTTAGGTGCGCCCTGTCGACGGATGATCTCGAATGGATCAGTTAGTCGTGCCATGGCGAACTTGGACTCGCCGTCATATGCCGGGTCAGAAAATCGCGTATACCATGGCCATTCTGAGGTAAATGGAGGGTGAGTGGTGGAGTAGAATATATTGAGGAAAAATGGCTGAACGCTACCCGCTAAACGC
>JBKJQT010000389.1:0-7626 GCA_046593855.1 Candidatus Nitrotoga sp.
AGGCAATGGACCGAAACCCCAGCAGTGGCTGGCTATGGCAATCGGTGAAACGGTCTAACAACATGATTTGCGAACACAGCCAAAATGAATGAGTGAAAGCACATGAAAACTATCGTACTCGCCCTAACTGGCGCATCCGGCCTACCCTACGCCATGCGGTTGCTAGAGTGCTTGCTCCAAAGGGGCTGCCGCGTGCACTTGGTTTATTCCCAAGCGGCACAGATAGTCGCCAAACAAGAGTTGGATTTTGTGTTGCCCAACCGTCCGCAAGATGCGGAAAAAACCCTGGCGGAACGAATCGGCAAAGTCAGCGGCGAACTGCGCGTGTTCGGGCGTGATGACTGGTTTGCACCCATGGCGTCCGGCTCTAACCCTGGCGACGCGATGGTAATTTGCCCCTGCACTATGGGTACGTTGGCAGCCGTGGCGGTGGGGCTAAGCGATGACCTCATCACCCGTGCCGCCGATGTTATGCTTAAAGAAAAACGCCCGTTGATTTTAGTGCCGCGTGAAACACCGTTTTCCGCTATCCATCTGGAAAATATGCTCAAGCTTAGCCATGCTGGTGCGGTCATTTTGCCGCCCAACCCGGGTTTTTACTATCACCCGCAAAGTGTGCAAGATTTGGTAGATTTTGTGGTTGCAAAGATACTTGATCACTTGGGAGTGGAGCATAGGTTAGTGAAGCGATGGGGGGGATAATAATAGGTTGTGCTGGGGACTGAACCACAGCTACTGCGCTTGCAGCCACCGCTTGATGATGAAATAAACTACAGGTTGGAAGATAGCGGTTGAGGTCGCGTAAATTTTTGACGACTCAACGCCGCAATCTAATGTGATGCACCAAACTGACTCGACCCTGGATTGCCTTCTTAGCGCGCGCACGCTAAACCAGCTGTTGGCGAGGAAATTTAAAATTATTGTTGGCTATTCATTTGACTGGACAGGTTTTTTTAAACTATAGTTCGCTTCATGCAAGCAGAATTGGATGTATTGGAAAGCAAACTGGCTCAATTGGTGCAATTGACTATACGTTTGCGCGAAGAAAATCATTACCTGCGTCAAGAATTGGCTCAAGCGCTGAGTCATGGCCGTCAATGCCATGACAAGATTGACTCTGTCAAGTCGCGTTTGGAACGACTGCTGGCACAATTACCTGAAGAATAAATATGAGCAGCGAGAGTGCGAAAACGCTTGATGTCACAATCCTCGACCGGGATTTCCGCGTCGTCTGCTCGGAAGCGGAACGCCCAGAACTGCTTGATGCCGTCGCTTACCTTGATAAGAAAATGCACGAGATTCGCGATATCGGCAAGGTCATCACGATCGAGCGCATCGCAATCATGTCTGCTTTGAATATTGCTCATGAACTACTGACTACACGTCTTGGTTCTGGTTTTGACATGAGTGAATTTAAGCGTAGAATAAAACATATGGAGGCAACCATCGACGCGTTACTTGCGGAACAAGATGAGTTGTTTTAGGTTTCCCCTGCGGTGTTTGTCAGGCTCATAATTCTTTGGACCAATAAGCTTTGCTTAGGTCGCGACCCTTAATGTTACTGTTGTGCGCATCCCTCGCGGATGTACCTGATGTAACTGGGAACCGGCTCTCTTGAACCCAGGTTCAAGATGTTGGGTCAACGGCACAGGTGGGGGTCTTTATGTAAAGTGCGGCTTTGCGCCGCATTTTTTTATTAGTGCGCCATGCATGGCGCGTTACGTGCAAGCTTAACTTGAGTGACCCTGCCTCCTACCGTATCAACGGCTCCAATCTCAATATTGGTAATGACGCAATGGTGAGATCCGCCTCTAGACTTCTATCAAGCTATCGTTTCCTCAGGAGCACTCTCACAGAATGATTCTCTTTATTTGAATTAGAAATGGAATAACGTGCGTTATTGGCTAATGAAGTCTGAACCGAGCGACGTTAGCATCGATGACCTTGCTAACCTGCCCGACCAGACCGTGGCATGGTACGGTGTTCGTAACTATCAGGCGCGTAACTTCATGCGCGATCAGATGTGTAAAGGCGACGGGGTGCTTTTTTATCACTCCAATTGCACTGTGCCGGGCATTGCGGGCATCGCGCGCGTTTCCAGCACTGCCTATCCCGATGCAACTCAATTTGAACGTAATAGCAAATATTTCGATCCCAAGGCCACGCAGGAAATGCCGCGGTGGTTTAATGTAGATGTGCAATGGGTAAAGAAGATTGAACCCATTTCATTGTCATTGGCAGAGTTGCGCCGCCATCCACAATTGGAAGGCATGCGCGTTTTGCAGCGTGGTAATCGATTGTCCATCACACCGGTTGATCCTGCCGAGTGGAGGTTCATTCTGAAATATCTGGTACGCGATTAATATGGAATGGGCTTTCGCCTATCTCGCGCTGGGTGTATTGGTTGGGCTATTTAGTGGAATGTTTGGCATTGGTGGCGGAACCATTCTAGTACCAGTATTGCTGATACTGTTCAAATTGCAGCACTTCCCTGCCCCCTATGTCATGCATCTGGCACTCGGTACTTCTATGGCGACTATTCTGTTCACATCCCTCGCCAGCATGCGCAAACACCACCAGCATGGTGCGGTGAACTGGGTTATGGTTCGTACTATGACTCCTGGTATTTTGTTAGGAACAGCGCTGGGTGCGCTATGCGCTGCATCTATTTCGCCGCGTGGGCTAGGAATATTTTTTGCTTTATTTGTATATTTTGCAGCAATTCAAATTTTGTTTGAATTGCGACCGCAAGCCTCACGTCAATTACCCGGTATGACTGGCATGACGCTGACGGGTATGTTCACCGGCTGGATCAGCAGCCTAGTATCTATCGGTGGAGGTACGGTGGTAGTCCCGTTTCTAATTTGGTGCAATGTGCCAATACGCAATGCAATTGGTACCTCTGCAGCGATCGGTTTTCCGGTCGCCATAGGTGGCACAACAGGCTATATTGTTACTGGCCTTAGTTCCCATACACTACCCTCTCCTAACCTGGGTTTCGTGTACCTACCGTCGTTATTGTGGATCGTACTTGCAAGTGTTATTACTGCGCCGCTTGGCGCAAAGGCGGTACATCGCATGAAGATTGGGCTATTGCGCAAACTTTTCGCAATATTGATGCTGCTACTGGCGACACATTTGCTAATAAAATTTATTTAGCACTAAAAATACGCAAGCCTCTGAGGTAATTGGTAGTTCAATTAGGATTTTACCAACCCTGGTTCAGATAAATTATTTAAAAGTGTGGTGCTTTATGCATTGGAATTAACCGAGATGAAGAGATGAGATTAAAATTCACCAAGATGCACGGTGCCGGTAATGATTTCGTAGTCCTAAATGGGTTGCGCCAACGCATCCAGCTTACACCGGAGCAGCTGCGCTTGTTAGCCAACCGGCACTTTGGCGTAGGCTGTGATCAAATTTTGCTAGTGGAAAGTGCACAGCATCCCGACGCGGATTTTCGTTATCGCATCTTCAATGCTGATGGCGGCGAGGTGGAACAATGCGGCAATGGCGCACGCTGCTTTATGCGCTTTGTGCACGATCAAAGGCTGACACATAAGCGTGAAATCGTGGTAGAAACAAAAAGTGGCCTGATTACACCGCGCCTTCAGGATAATGGTCAAGTTACCGTAAATATGGGCGCGCCGATTTTTGAGGCCGCACGTATTCCGTTTCTTGGTAGTAGTGATGCCGTTATCCAAACGCTAGAAGTCGCAGGGGAGTCAGTACAGATTACGGCACTATCGATGGGTAATCCACATGCGGTACAGGTGGTAACTGATGTGGAATATGCTCCAGTCGGCATACAGGGGGCGCTTATTGAACAACACCCACGTTTTGCCCAACGAGTGAATGCAGGCTTCATGCAGATAGTGGATCATAAACACATCAAATTACGCGTGTATGAACGTGGCGCGGGTGAAACGCTATCTTGCGGCACTGGCGCATGTGCCGCAGTGGTAACCGGCATCCGTCGCGGTTTGTTGGACGCGCGTGTGAATGTTGCTACGCGCGGCGGGGTGCTGAACATAGCTTGGGCAGGAATCGGTACACCGGTATTTATGACTGGACCCGCGATTGCTGTCTTTGAAGGCGAAATAAATTTATAAGAGGACGACATGAAATCTGCAGACATCGCACTATATTTACAAAATAATCCACAGTTCTTTGAAGATCATGCTGATATGTTAGCGGAAGTCACTATCCCACATCCTTACAGCGGGCGCACCATTTCATTAAATGAACGGCAGTTACTGACTCTGCGTGAGCAGAACAAAAGCCTGGAAACAAAACTGCACGAGATGGTCATGCTTGCTCAGGACAACGACTTGTTACAGCAAAAAGTACATCAATTCACTCTCGCGTTATTTGGCGTGCGTGACCTGATGAGTTTGCAGAATGTCATTACGCAGAATTTGCGTGAAATTTTTGCCGTGCCACATGTTGTACTACACATCTGGAAAGGATTGCCGCCCAGCTTGGAAGTACTTGCCTTTGTGGATCAGCAACTACAACCCGTCTGTGTTCATCACGCTCTACATGATACTTTGGCCTGGTTTGGCGAAAGCGCGGTTCATTTGCATTCGTTTGCTTATTTACCGTTGCGGGTGGATGAACAATCTATCGGTCTGTTAATATTGGCTAGTGAAGATGCGCAGCGCTTCTATCCCGGCATGGGTACGTTGTTTCTGCAGCGTATCGCGGAAACTGTGAGCAGTGCGCTACGTCCCTCACTATAAAGCGATGACAAGCAGCACCGCGCAGGCTACCACGCTCAATCAAGTTGCACTGCACGGATTTCTCGACTATCTGTGTAACGAGCGCCGTTACTCCCCACTTACTGCGGAAAATTATTCCCGCGATATTTGCCGTTTGTTTAAGCTTGCTGGTGTTACGCCACTAAACGAGCTTAAAAACCATCAAATTCGCCGTTTCGTAGCACAATTGCATGGTAGCGGTTTGGGCGGTAAGAGTTTGGCGCGCATGCTGTCGGCATGGCGTGGTTTTTATTTTTATTTAATCCGCGACCACCATTTCAAAGACAATCCGTGCATCGGGCTGCGTGCGCCCAAATCGGCGCGCAATCTGCCGCATGCGCTTTCCCCGGATGAAGCTGTGCGCATGGTGGAATTACCCACAGCAGGGGACATCCGCGCGGTGCGCGACAAAGCGATGTTTGAATTATTTTATTCTTCCGGCCTGCGCTTGGCAGAGTTAGTCAGTCTGGATCCTGCTGCGCTTGACTTTGCTGATGCAGCTATACGCGTTATTGGTAAAGGCGCCAAGACACGCATCGTGCCACTGGGCAGCTATGCGATTTCCGCGCTGCAAGCTTGGCTGGCACTGCGCGGACAATTGGCCAAACAGGATGAAACGGCGCTGTTCGTTAACCGCAATGGTAGCCGCATTGGTTCGCGCGCGGTGCAATTACGCATGTCAGAGTGGGGCATCAAGCAGGGTATTACCACCGGCGTTCACCCACACCTGTTGCGCCATTCGTTCGCCTCACATGTGCTGCAATCAAGCGGAGATTTACGGGCAGTTCAAGAAATGCTCGGTCATGCCAGCATCACTACTACGCAGGTATACACTCATCTTGATTTTCAATACCTCAGTAAAATTTACGATGCCGCGCATCCGCGGGCCAAAAAGAAAACCTTATGAATAAAATTATTCTAAAGGAGGGGAGGGAAAAATCTCTTTTACGTCGTCACCCCTGGATATTCTCGGGAGCAATTAAACGGGTGGAAGGTTCACCTGCTGATGGTGATACGGTACAGATATACTCAACACAAGGTGCTTTTCTCGCCCATGCCGCATACAATTCACATTCACAAATTGCTGCGCGAGTATGGTCATGGCACGCGGAGCAAAGCATCAATGCTGATTTTTTCCGCACGAAAATTACCTATGCACTGACATTGCGCAAAGATCTCAAACTGGCGCAACACAGCGCTGGTCTACGTCTGATTCATGGCGAATCCGATGGCCTGCCCGGGTTGGTAGTAGATCAATACGGTGATGTGCTGGTTATGCAGATTGGCAGTGCAGGAGCGGAACGCTGGCGCGACACTTGCGCCGATGTACTGCGAGAGAAGTGCAATCCAGTTTGTATTTACGAGCGTTCTGATTCTGACTCACGTGCATTAGAAGGCTTGCCGGAACGCAATAACGTACTATATGGCAATTTGCCCGAATCTTTAACCATTGTTGAACACGGGCTACATTTTGCCGTGGATGTAGCACACGGGCAGAAGACGGGCTTTTATCTCGATCAGCGTGACAATCGCGAACTGATTGGAACGCTGGCGCAAGACAAGGATGTACTGAATTGCTTTTGCTACAGCGGCGGTTTCTCGCTGTATGCACTACGCGGCGGCGCGAAATCAGTGCTATCAATTGATTCTTCGAATGAAGCGCTGCAATTGGCGCAGCGCAATGTGGAACGTAATGGACTCGATGCCAGCCGCGCTGAATGGCAATGCGACGACGTGTTCCAGGCGCTGCGTAAACTGCGTGACCAGAATCGAAAATTTGACCTAATCATCCTCGACCCACCCAAATTCGCGCCCACCGCCGCCTTCGCCGAAAAAGCCGCGCGCGGCTACAAGGATATTAACCTGTTAGGCTTCAAGCTGCTTAGACCGGGAGGAATGCTCGCTACCTATTCTTGTTCCGGCGGCATAAACGATGACCTGTTCCAGAAAATTATTGCCGGTGCCGCCTTGGACGCCGGAGTAACTGCGCATATCATACACAAACTGCACGCCGCGCCGGATCACCCGATATTATTGAATTTCCCGGAAGGCGCATATCTCAAGGGGCTTATATTGCGCGTGGCAGGTTAAATCGGGATTGTGTAAGAAATTGAATGGATGCTATTCAACGGAGAGGTAATACCATGCGAAAAACAGTGAAGCTGGAGCGTTAATTCTGATCCGACATAAACCTTTTGTATAAAGCAGAATGCCTATTCTGTTTGCTAACCCCTACTCCCGGTTATTTCTTAAGAGAGAGCCAGTTCGAAATCATTTTGGCAATTACTATTGCATCGGGCGTAACAGTGGGACGCCCCGCAGCAAGGGAGGGCAAGGGTAGCTGACGACGATCCCCTATATAAAAACCAAGCGCGGTTTCCAGCGCCTCACTGGCGTATTGTAGTGCTTCGTCTTTATCGTCACCTTGGGTAATGGCTTCCGGTACATCGGGAAAAGTCACTATAAATCCGCCGCCCTTGGCAGGTATTAAGTCCACTGGATATTCAAACATCGCAAGTTTCCTAACTCAATCTTAGTTGTTTTTTAATGAATTCAATAGTATCGATTTTGAGTTCCGTGTCATGCATCGGCAGAACCGATTGACGGCCATTAAGAAACACCCTGATGTGAGTTCCCTGACCTAGCTGAAATGTAGCGCCTTGCTTAACAAGCCATTGTTTAAATTCATTGCTATTCATCTTTTAAATTTAACAGAAATACTCCTGGTGGTCAAACTCGTACAATCTGCGTGTCAGCGCTAAGTAGTAATGTCCCCTTTCTCCCAAGTAGAAATGTCCCCTGAGTGATTAGACTCAGCGCCTGTGAAAACCAGAGGCGGGCATTTTGAAATGGACGACATGATGAG
>JBKJQT010000090.1:0-13687 GCA_046593855.1 Candidatus Nitrotoga sp.
AGTGTTCTTTCACGGGATCAAGGCCATCCACCGCACGTTTGGATTTTGCTGCGAGTATTCCGAGAATGCGATCCGAATCTCGCACCGACGAAACTTCCGGATTAGTTACGATCAAAGCTTCATCTGCAAAATACATTGCGGTGAATGCGCCTGATTCAATGCCCGCCGGGGAGTCACATACGATAAAATCAAAAGTTTCTTTTAGCTCGTTAAGAATGCGCTCAACACCTTCCAGGTTGAGTGCATCTTTGTCTCGAGTCTGAGATGCCGGGAGAATGTACAGGTTGTCACAGTTCTTATCTTTGATGAGTGCCTGCTTAAGGGACACCTCGCCATTGATGACGTTGATGATGTCATACACCACACGCCGCTCGCAGCCCATGATGAGATCCAGGTTACGCAAACCCACATCGAAATCGATGACAACCGTTTTGTTTCCCCGTAGGGCGAGACCGCTGGAGAAGCTTGCGCTGGTTGTGGTTTTACCTACACCACCTTTCCCTGAAGTAACCACAATAACTTTAGACACGTTTATATTCCTGAATAAAATTAGGTATATTTTACCTGTAAATGAAGAAGGGCTAAAAAATTCCTTTAGCTCAGCAAGGGCTGGATAATCAAATCAGAGCAATCCAAATGTACCTGAACGGGTTTGCCGCGCAAGTTTTCGGGAATACCGTTCTCAAATACCTTGAAACAGCCAGCAATGGAAATCAATTCTGCCTCCAGGCTATGCATGAAAATTCGCGCACTCTCGTTGCCTTGAGCACCCGCGATCGCACGACCGCGCAACGGGGCGTAAATGTGAATATCTCCATCCGCAATCAGTTCGGCACCTGCATTGACAACACCCAGTACAACCAGACTAGCTCCTTCGGCGTAGATTCTCTGACCAGTACGAACTGGTTTGTTGATTATCATAGTCGGACGGAAAGTGGGTAATATTTGGGAAACTGGTTTTTGAAACTGAGTATCTGGGTCAAGAATGCGACTGCTATTGGGTTCGCCCGCTCCAGTTTCTATCGCCAATCCTGGCAGTTCCAGCTGATTATCTTCTGCATTAAGGGTAATGCCTGGGGTTGTCGTGGGAATCGATGCCGACTTTAACGCGGGCCTGATAATTGTGTCAGGAAAGAGTCCCAAGCCCGACTGCACGGCGGCTTCACGCTGCTCAGTGGAACCCCCAACAACACCAGTGGCACGCATGCCATGATCCAGCATGAATGACATAAGACCAGTAAAATCTGGCGAAATGTTGGAATTCACGATAGCAGAGAGATCAAGAGCCACAGGCGTATTGGAGAAAAAATCCTGCGTTTTATTAAAACGCATATCCAACTGTTTTTTTAATTGATCCATGTCGGTTGTATTGACATAGAGTACAAATAAAGAGAGATTGGCAATTTTTATTTTAAATGCCGGTTCTTCGCGTGCCATATTTTTTTGTTTTTTTAGAGTCTGTTACTAATACTAAGCGTGGTAGGACTCCGCTCTCTAAGTTTAGAGAAGATCGCGCCGTTTAACGATGTCTTCCCTAACCTATGTAAATGCTAGAGTCCATGTTCAACTTTTCCAAAATTTCCACCACTGGCGTGGGTTGACCACAGGCTTAACGCCATCCTTCGTAAAATTTTTGTCTAGCACGCGCTGTGAATCGTCGCGTAAATCTTTCAGTCCCATCGCATCGTAGGCCTGCACTAAAATTTGCAGAGCCTCTCGCGTAGATGGAGCCTGCGAGAAATCAATGAGTACTCCATTAGCACGGTTGACAGCGGCCACATAGGCTCCGCGGCGCAAATAATAACTCGCGACTTGCGTTTCATGACGCGCCAGCGCATTAACTAAGTATTGCATGCGTAATTTTGAATCGGCTGCATATTTGCTGTTAGGAAAACGTGTAACGAGATCCTTAAAAGCATCAAAAGCCTCGCGCGGCCCCTTCGGATTACGCTCGGATAAATCTGGGTGAAATCCCTCGCCAAACAGACCAAGATCATCATCGAAATTGACCAATCCTTTCAAGTAATAGGCATAATCCACGTGCGGACTGTTCGGGTACTGCTTAATAAAGCGCTCTACCGCAGAAAGAGCCGACTCAGGCTCACTTTGCTTGTAGTATGCATATGCAGTCTCCATCTGTGCCTGCTGTGCATACCTGCCGTAAGGATATCGGGATTGCAAGGTCTCGAATAGTTTTATGGCGCCAGTGTAATTGGCACTATTCATCTGTTCCGTGGCCTGTGCATAGATTCCCTCGGCTGAATCCGCTGTCGCGGAAGCAGATTTCTCATCCTTCGGAGAGAAAATATTACACGCAGTTAGCATGAGCAGCAGAATTAAAGTTAAACTATGGCGCATGGCAGAATCCAAAAAAATGTTATCCAATTATACCGCAAACCTTTCTGCACCTAACCCGCTTACATTGAAGAGTGCCCCACTTTCGTTCAAAGTTCCCGACGAATGCGCGGGGATGCGTCTTGATCAGGTATTAGCCAAGCTGCTGCCGGAGTATTCTCGCAGCCGTCTGCAAGACTGGATTACGCAGCAGCAGGTTAAACTCGATGGGGCGGCCGCCACTTCCAAACAAAAAGTATGGGGCGGCGAAGAGATTGAAGTCATACTTCAATCGAATCCTGCCGAACAACCTTATCAGGCTGAGGATATCAAGCTAAACATTTTATTTGAAGATGACAACATACTCATCATCAATAAACTGGCAGGACTGGTGGTACATCCGGGGAGCGGGAATTGGAATGGCACTCTGCTCAATGCCTTGCTCCATCATTCGCCTCAACTTTCAGAAATACCACGTGCGGGCATTGTGCACAGGCTGGACAAGCATACCAGTGGATTGCTGGTCGTTGCAAAAACACTTACCGCGCAGACGGCTCTGGTACGCCAGTTGCAGGCACGCAGCGTGCAACGCGAATATTATGCGCTGGTATATGGCGAAGTGGTCCGTGCCGGTACGGTAAATGTACCTATAGGCCGCCATCCTACGCTGCGTACGAAGAT
Organism: Candidatus Nitrotoga sp.; assembly: GCA_046593855.1. Taxonomy (GTDB): domain Bacteria; phylum Pseudomonadota; class Gammaproteobacteria; order Burkholderiales; family Gallionellaceae; genus Nitrotoga. Next base: position 3,016 of record JBKJQT010000090.1, read on the forward strand.
GGCAGTAGTGGAAAACGGCAAACCTGCAACTACACATTACACCATAGCGGAGCGTTTCCCCGGCTGCAACCTGCTTCGCTGTAAATTGGAAACCGGACGCACCCATCAGATCCGCGTTCACCTTGCCTATATTCGCCATCCGCTGGTTGGCGACTCCGTATATATCAAAGGGGCACAGAAATGTGCGCCACAATTACGCCCTATTTTGGCCGCTTTTCCACGCCAGGCATTGCATGCGACACAACTCGGACTGGAACATCCGATAACGGGTGAATGGTTGGAATGGCAAGCCCCAATGCCAAGCGACATAATGCAGTTGCTAAAGAACATCAGGAGCGCATCGAATGAACCTGCTTGAACATTGCCTTATCCCAGACTGGCCTGCTCCAAAAAATATCAAGACGCTACAAACTACACGCAAAGGAGGAATAAGTGCTGCTCCCTATAACAGTCTCAATCTTAGCAGCAACGTAGGCGATGTGCCTTTAGCCGTAGCGCGCAATCGCATGCTACTGGGACCAATGCTGCCAAGCGAGCCGGTGTGGCTTAAGCAAGTGCATGGTGTGGTAGTAGCTAATGCGGCACAGGCCGAATGCTGGCCCGAGGCCGATGCTTGTGTTTCTACACATCCCGGCGCAGTGTGTGTAGTAATGACTGCAGATTGCCTACCTGTTTTGCTGTGCAATGATAAAGGTAGCGTAATCAGTGCAGTACACGCAGGATGGCGTGGGTTGTGCGATGGGGTCATTGAACATACCGTGCGTGCCATGGACGTGCCTCCTAATACGCTCATGGCTTGGCTTGGACCTGCAATAGGTGTAAAAGCTTTTGAAGTGGGCGATGAAGTGCGTGCAGAGTTTATTGGCAAAGATCAGCAAGCCGCTGCTGCCTTCGTGCCTGATACATCTGGAAAATGGTTTGCCGACATCTATCAACTCGCAAGTCTGCGCCTGGATGCATTGGGTGTTACGCGTATATACGGCGGCGGCCTGTGTACCTATACAGACAGTGCAAATTTTTTCTCGTATCGGCGCGATGGTGTGACGGGGAGAATGGGAACATTTATCTGGCTGGATAAGTGATTCCCATGCTTTTAGCCCTGAGAAAGTAGGGTAAAGAGATAATAACAGAGTGGAAGTTTATAAATTTTCTACGCGTAAGACTCCACCCAGTTAACGCCGAGCAATAAACAAGCCAATCGGGCGAAACTTGTTCACAGCAACTTCTGAACATATCCAGTATCCCAGCTTCATCTGCATAACTCGCCCAGCAACTCTTTGATGTCCAAAATTAATATAATCTCACCCTCGCTAGACATTGTCACGCCCGCTACTCCCTTTGGCCGGAAAGTATCCAATGATTTGATCACCACATCGTCATGTCCGGCAAAGCCATCAGCCGAGAGGATGAAACTGTTTTTTTCGATTTGCATTAACACACCCACTTCAGGTTTGTCAGTCTGCTCCCAGCCAATCAGACTGGCCAATGAAAGCACCGGCAGAACCTCACCGCGCACCACCATGGTGGCTTTACCGGCTATCTGTTGCAGATCATTTGGTGGAACCGATAAAATCTCCCGCACCAATGAAAGTGGCACAGCAAATGATTGATTGCACAGACGTAGCAGCAGCACAGGCAGGATCGCTAACGTGAGTGGCAATGAAATGGTGAACTCACTACCCTTACCCGGCACCGATGTAATACCTATGGTGCCACTCAACTTCTCAATGTTGGTTTTCACCACATCCATGCCGACACCACGACCGGACACACTGGAAATCTCATCTTTAGTTGAAAATCCTGGAAGCAAAATCAAACCTAAGCTTTGTTCATCATCCAGGCTGCTTACTGATTCCGCATTGATTAAACCCTTCTCGATGGCCTTGTTGCGGATCACCTCGGGACGCATACCCTTACCATCATCGGTTATCCTAATGATGATGTGATCTCCCTCCTGTTGAGCACTTAAATGCACTAAGCTCTTCGCTGCTTTACCCACCGCCGCGCGTTGTTCCGAACTTTCCACGCCGTGATCCACTGCATTGCGAATCAAGTGCACCAGCGGATCGTTAAGATCCTCAATCATAGTTTTATCGATCTCGGTCTCTTCACCGGACAACACCAACTCGACATCCTTGCCGAGTTGACGCGCCAAATCGCGCGCCAAACGAGGATATTTATTAAAAAGGCGGCCGATAGGTTGCATACGCGTCTTCATCACTGCATTTTGCAAATTTACCACCAGCATATCGAGCTGACTGACCGACTCATCTAATGCAAGCAATGTGGCCGCGTCAGATCTCCCTTGCAGAATGTCAGTGCGTAAATGGGTAAGGCGATTTTTGGTTAATCCAATTTCACCGGAAAGGTTGAGCACTTGATCCAGCCGGTCAGTATCCACACGAATTGTATTGTCCTTGCCCGCCTCATTTTCGCGGCGCCCGGCAGCGGGAGCTTTATTGCCTGGAATATCGTTGCCACGTCGGCCAAACGAACGAGATTCTGGCAGTGACGTTTCCACGTTACTTGCAGGCGGCGATGGTGCCTGTGTTGGGGCTGGAGAAGGAGCAGCTAACACCGCTTCGGATCCGGTCTGAACTTGAACGGGTGAAGTACCCACCAAAGCCTGATACAGAACATCCCATTCTGGACTAGCCACTGATGAAGATAGAGCACTATCAACCGCAGATTCAACCATAACCACCTGCGGTGCAACAGCCTGAGCCACCACCACCTCTCCATTCAAAGCGGCGTGAAGTGCGGAAATCAATTGAGACGGAGCGGCTGCTGGCTGCCTGTATTGTGCTAATGCGTCAAACATCTGCCTGACCTCTCCTGTCGCTGCAAAAATCGCGTCCATAAGATCTGCATTCAGAACTAACTCGCCGTTGCGCAGATTATCAAACAGATTTTCTGTGAGATGGCACAACGTAACCAGCTCCGTTGCATTCAAAAATCCGGCGCCGCCCTTAATGGTGTGAAAGCCACGAAAGATGATATTAAGCAGATCGCGATCATGTGGCTGTTTTTCCAAGTCAATCAGCTTACTGTCGACGTCAGACAACAGCTCAGATGCTTCCGTCAGAAAGTCCTGCATTAATTCTTCCATGCCCGCAAAATCATTCATTTTAGAACCCCATGCTTTCTAGCAAGTCATCTACTTGATCCTGATTGGTTACCACATCGGTTCGCCCTGACGCGTTTATTACCGGGCCATTCAGCAGCCCAGCATGAGCATCCGGGTTAGGTACGGAAGGGGAGCTTTCAACCAGCAATTCCACAAGTTGCTTTTCCAGATTTTGTGTAACTTCAACAATTTTTTTGATGACCTGTCCAGTCAAGTCCTGGAAGTCTTGTGCCATCATAATTTCCGTCAAGAAGGCATTAGTAGCCTTTGCTTGTTTGGGCACCTCAGTCAAAAAAGCACGGGTTTGCGTTACCAAACTCTTGAACTTCTCAATATCAAGTTGTTTATCAAAAAGCTGCTGCCATTCCCGCGCCAGTAGCTGAGAGTCGGCCTCAAGCTTTGTCATTATAGGCTGCGCAGCCTCAGTGGCATTCAGCACCCGTTCAGCCGCTTTTTGAGTCATAGTAACGACATAACCTAGGCGATCACGAGCATCAGGAATAAAAGATGCGACTTTCTCGAGATCCTTGTCATAGCCAAGTTCATGCAGGGTGTCATGAAACTTGCGCGTCATTTGTCCTAGTTTGTTTACTACTGTACCCGATGGAGTACCCTCATCAGCACTTTGGTTTAACTCATTACTACCCGCAGGCGACGTAATATTGACAGCCTCTTCTTCTCGGCTATCACTTGCCGAAGCAATGCTGTCAAACAAAGCTTCCAAATCATCTGAATCTTGTCCTGCAACTGCTTTCTTAGTCATGGCATCACTCACTTTTGCATGGTCAGGAAAATTTTCTTCAGTTTTTCATCTAGCGTGGCAGCAGTAAAAGGCTTAACAACATATCCACTTGCACCTGCTTGTGCCGCCTCAATAATGTTTTCGCGCTTGGCCTCAGCGGTCACCATCAATACTGGCAAGTGTTTCAGTGTTGCATCAGCACGGATTGCTCTAAGCAGTTCAATGCCGGTCATATTAGGCATATTCCAATCAGACACCACAAAATTAAAACTCTCACAATGTAACTTTTTTAACGCATCGACACCATCTTCTGCCTCTTGCACATTAACAAAACCAAGCTCCTTGAGTAGGTTACGCACAATACGCCGCATTGTGGAAAAGTCGTCCACTACCAAAAATTTCATATTTGCATCTACCACGATATACCTCCAGTTGCTTTTAGTTCTAAGGGGAACGGTGGACAGGTAGGAATGTATAACCATTCGCTGTGTTACGTTTTTATTATCTTTTACTCTTATTCCTTATCCCGTTAACAATATTCAGATCTATCAGGTCAGCAAAGGCCGCAATGTATTGCTCAATACCGCTACATCAAACTTGGGCACGTAATAATCTACCCCAACCCGCTTTCCCATATCGCGGTTGGCATCAGATGATAACGACGAATGCATAACCACCGGGATACCATCGAAACGCTTGTCCGCCTTGATATGCTGAGTCAGCACGTAACCATCCATCACCGGCATTTCCGCATCTACAAGCACCACTTGAATCTGATCATGCAGACTGATACCACTACTCTGCGCGGTATCTGCCAACCCCTTCAAGCGCTCCCATCCTTCCAGCCCGTTGTTCGCATGCAAATTTTTGACACCCATTTTATCCAGTACTTCGGTTATTTTCTTACGCGCTACTGCCGAGTCATCCACGAAAAAGATACACAATTCATGGCCATTTTCGACCTTGTCCACACTACCCACCACATCCTCTCCAAATGCGCTGGCAAGAACCTGCTCGACATCCAATATCGAAACGAGCTTGCCATCTGGCAACTCAGTGATCGCAGTAATCATGTCCTTGTTACCTGAAAACATATCATCTGCAGGACGTACTTTATCCCAGTCAACCCGAATAATTCGATCTACGTCATGCACTTGAAAACCGAGAATATGACAGCTATATTCGGCCACCATCATAGTGTTTTGCACACTCGACGTTGTTCCATCGAGTCCCATGAATTTCGCCAAGGTCAGTACGGGAAGAATATGCCCTCGCAGTGACACAATGCCGTCCACACCAGCCGGCATATTGGGGGTCTTGGTGATCGCCATTGCACGGCACACCTCCTTGACCTTGAATACATTAATACCAAACGTCTCCGGAGTGCCCAGCGAGAACAGCAGTATCTCCATCTTATTGGAGCCGGCCAAACTAGTTCGGGCATCCACGGTATCGAACAAGCTACCCGTGCTCTGCGACATAGATGTGTTATCTGCTTGTGATTGATATTCGGCAATCGACATGATCAGTCCTTTCTTTTTTTGGTCAGCAGGCGCGCAAGTGTCTGCGAAAGCTTCTGCGGTTCAAATTTTGGTACATATTCATCCACGCCGACTGCCTTGCCAAGCTGCTGATTAGACTCGCTGGAGAGCGACGAATGCATCAACACCGGAATATTAGCAAAGCGCTTATCTTCCTTGATCATTCGCGTAAGCATGTAACCATCCATTTCCGGCATTTCTACGTCGGTGAGGATGACCTGCACCATATCACTCACTGGTATCCCCGCCGTTTCAGCGTAATTTGCAATCCTCTGCAATTCATCCCACGCTTTTCTGCCATTAATGGCAGAAAGATGATTCACCTGCATTGCATCTAATGCGCCAATAATCTGTTTACGCGCCACTGCGGAATCATCGGCAAAAAACACCGTGCGATCAGATATACCCAAGGGCTTGACAGCCTTCAATGCAAGATCATCATTAAAATGCCCGGTTTCAGCCAACACTTTTTCAACGTCCATCATCATCACCAGCCGCCCATCGGGCAACTCTGTGACGGCAGTCACTAATCCTCCCATTTGAGCATTAAGCATATCTGGTGGCACCCTCATAGCGGACCAATCGAGACGCAGAATGGTATCCACTGCCTCGACCAAAAAGCCCTGAGTGTGGCCATTGTATTCAGTGACCACCATAATTCCCGGCTTAATATCAGTCTGCACCCCGGTGTATTTTGCCAGGTCGATCACTGGCACCAGCACTCCGCGCAGACTTACCATCCCTTCCACCGAACCGGGCATTTCTGGCGCATGAGTGATAGCCGGTACACGCATCACCTCACGCACCTTGAACACATTGATACCGAAGATTTCGCAACGTCCAGTGCGAGTGTCCAATCCAAGCGTGAACATCAGAATTTCTAACTTGTTGGTACCTGCCAGCTTGGTGCGACCATCAATATTTTTAAGCAATTCAGACATGACTAACCCCATTACTGTAAGCCCCTCTCCCTAACACTTCATTCCACGTATTCACTCTCACCAAAGAAGGGAAAGGTTTACAGATTGGACGATGCGCCGAGAGCACGCGGCATTATTGTTTTATTAATTACACCTTAAAGTGGGCTACAGCGGATTCCATATCTCCAGCTAATTTCTCCAACCGTAAAATATCTTGCCCGACATGCTCGATCGCTGCATAGTTCTCTTCCGCCATTTGCGCAATATTTTCGACATGACGAGCAATTTCATGGCTGCCCTTGCTTTGCTCATCCACCGATGCGGCAATATTACTCACTCCACTGCTGACATCTGTTACCGAAGCGCCCGCCTGGACCAGCATGCTGGAGACAGTGTTAATTTGCTGCTGAGTAGACTTCAAGGACTGCAAGCCATGCTCAATGGCTTTTTCTACATTACTGGACTGTACGTCCAGCGTGCTGGTTACCTTATCGATTTCACGAGCCGATTGCGCAGATTTCTCAGCCAGCTTGCGAACTTCGTCCGCTACCACCGCGAAGCCTCGCCCTTGTTCACCCGCACGTGCCGCTTCAATCGCAGCATTCAACGCCAACAGATTGGTTTGATCGGCGATATCCTTAACTTGTTGAGTCATACTGGCGATTGTGCGAGCGCTTTGCACAAAATCACCGACCGATGCCGCAATCTGATTCACCGCTTTTTCAATGCTGGCGATTTCAAGGATCATAACTTCAGCGCTTTGATTACCTTTCTGGGTTTGTTGCAGACTTTGTTCGGAAAGCTTATGCACATCTGCAGCAGTCGCCGCCACTTCCGAAATACTCACCGTCATCTGCTCAACCGCAGCCGCTGTGGAAGCAGCTGCTTCATTCTGCGACTGCGAACTGTGAGTAATTTTCAAAGAGGCTGCAGAAAGCTGGGTAGTACTCTGGCGAACCTGCTTAGAGCTTTCGATAACATTCTTAATAATTACCTGCATACTACCAATCAAAAGATTAAATGAATTACCAGTCTCTGCAATTTCATTCTCGCCTTCCACCACGATACGGTGAGTAAGATTATTGTCGCTCTGAATAAGGGCAATAGTTTCGCGCAAAGAGTGCAATTCGAAAACAATATTTTTGACGATAAACATTCCCGCAATCACGGTCACCAGGATGGCCAGCAAGCCGAATATCGCACTGACTATGAAAGCCGTGCGGGCACTCGCAGCAGCAACAGCAGAAGAAGTTTTTATGCGCTCGGCAAGCAGGTTCTCAACTTCTTTCATACTATTTATCTTGGCGGTAATACTGCCAAACCACTTGGTTGGCTCAATACCGAAATCACCCACAGCCGCTTTTTCTATCACGACCTTGCGCATCGCTTCCACTTCATCCACAGATGCACCAGACATCTTGCTTTTGTAAAATGCGCGAGTCTCTTCGGCCGCATAATTAAGAAAAGTATCCAGATGCGTCAGCTGCGCAGAGATGTGGCCTATAAAAGTCCGATACTGTGCCGGTTCAATTTTGTTGGCTGTAAATACCGGCACCATTAACGCGCGCTCTTGTCCAGAACGTTCCTTCGCGTAAAGAAAAGCAAGGTATGCGGTCATTTTTTTTGCCACTTGCAAGTCGCTGGCCTGCTCGGTAATCACCGGCATTATTTCAAGAAGCGTAGCGACGGTCTTGGTGTAATAACCGGCAGCTTCTGGCGCGGAGATTCTGAACTGCGAAGCGGCATCGCGGTTATCTTTAAGACCTTCCAGCTTGCTCAGTGCAGCATCCATCGTCGTGCGGAGGGAAGTAGGCATACCGGAAGTATTTAGGTGGGAATAGCTGCTTTTGAGCAGCCCTATTTTCTGATCCGTTTCAGCACGATATCCCGGCAGATCATTGGCAAACCGCTCTCCTTTAGACTGCACAAAACCAGCCGTGGCGCCGCGTTCAATTTGCAGATTATGCGTAGCATCACCAATAGCAACAGCAACGTTCATCAATGCTTCGGTTTGCGTCAGGCTTCTCCACTCCCCATAGCTTTGCTGAGCATTAATAGCCGAGAAAATAATCAGCCCAATAAGCGGCAGAGCCAATAACAGTATCAATTTTTTTGATATAGAAATATTTTTCATGATTTGCCAAATGCCTTATATAAAAAAAATATTTATTACACAGCAACAATTAATTTGAATTATTTTTTTGACTTCAACCTAAATCGTTTAATTATTGATGCTGCGCAATGATTAAAATTCTTAGTTCCAAATATTAAACTGGAATCTAAAATTTTCAGTTTAAATTATTACCTACCACTTTTTATTCCATCGCTTCACCTACATCAGGTTGCTTCACGAAATATCATGTGGCAGTACGCCGCGTAAAAAATATACTTCTTACAGCCACTTGTAACGGCTGCACAACTGGAAACTTTAGGATGCGATATTTTAATTTAGAAAATTTCAACCCACGCTTCACTGCAGCCTGCAGCGTGACGCTGCCGCCATCCAGTGATAATGGTATTGCAAATATGAAGGTGGCTACCGCTAGAATAGAAAAGGATTTACTTCAGTTATCGGCCGTTAAACATGAATCAACAATCCTTGGTCAGCTTAAATAGCTCATTAAAGAGGATGGGTTTTGAGTACAAGATTGCCAAGCGAGATCGTAAAACGCTGGTACAACTCTTATGCCAGCCAGAAGAATCTGGCTCACAGTAACCTGCCGAATGTTCACGGTTTTAGAAACTTTCTCATCCGTAAGTTTGGCAATGAAGTCAATGTAGCATGCCGCAACAAAAACCGGAACCCACAAAAGATCAGAGCCTGAGACTGCCCCGTCTTTGCAGTAATAAAACGACTGAAGGATATTATGAAAGGCGCTACTGTAGTTTAGCCAATATCTCCTGCTAAACCTTAGGCGTTGGCACGGGTGATCTACCTACTTGCAGGTAGACCATTGATGACACAGGTACATCAGCAGCAAACCCTGAGTGGCTTATTCAGAATTATCATTGCAACAATGCCTATCTAATAAACGTTGAGGCCAGCTTAAAGCTGGCCTCAACGTTTATTAATAATACTATAATTATTTTTTAAGCCACTGCTTGAAGCCTGAGTTAGGAGTGAAATGCATATTTCCTAAAGTATCACCAGATCCCTGTGCACTGCCCGTAGTTGCAGCATCTTTTCCAGCACCGTACATTTTAAAATCGGTATGCTCGTTATTTGCCAGCACAGCGTCTGCACGCCTAAAATAGGGCATACGATTTCCATCACTATTTTTACCGCCAGGGTCGATATTAAAATCACGGGGTTGTGCATGATTAATTTTTGCTCCAGGTTCATTAATTAGTCCTGGCGCATCCCGTTCACCCGTAAAACCTACATATTGTTTGCAGCAATTCCATGGAGTATTCAGACCTTTACCTGTAAAAGGGGTAGCCTTATCTTGCTCAAATGCCGGTTTTGGCGCCGAAATCGCTTGAGCCTGCGCTAACGAAGCACCAAATACAAAACAGGTAGCAACAGTGAGACTAATAACATTTTTTTTCATGAGAAGCTCCTTTATATAAAACTTGCGAGATTAGTTGAATAAAATCAAAACATACCAAGCTTCTACGCCACAGGCTTTTACGGAGCCTACCCATACTCCAAATTTGGCAGACTCAGAGTAGCATACTACGTGTCAGCTTCGGAATATGTCAAGAACTTTGAGACCACCAAGTCAAAAAAAGTCCGTGCTTAAGAGATTCTCTAATTTCATATTGCAATCCACTTCATACAAAAACGACAAGGCAATATAAATCACCTTGTCGCTAAATGTCGCTTAAAACAAATCTAGCGAGACTTAATGCAAGTCTTTGCCTTCATGATTTTTTCTCCAAGTTGCCATGAATTCCATTAATTCATCGCCTGTTATTTTGTCATCATTGTTGGCATCAATTGCACTGAAGTGTTCATTTATCAGCGGAACAATCGCCGCTTCATCCTGGTTTAATACACCATCACGATTGGAATCCGCTAAAGTGAAGTCGATAAATAGCACTTGTCTATGCGAGACTCGGCCTTTTTTCCCTAATTGCTGGATACGTTTGTCAAAATAAGCCTTATACTCTTCATTCGTTACCGAATTTGTCATATCGTCGTGACTCTTATCATGCTTCATTTCAACCGTTTTTTGGCCGTCTTTTTGCCACCCGGCTGGGTCACTTACCGCATACGCCGTTACGGCACAAAATGCAAAACTGGAAACAATCGCCAGACTAAGAATGGTTTTTTTCATAGTATTCTCCTTAATATTAAGTTATTAACTTGTTAAGTTAATAACTTAATATTAAGGAGAAT
>JBKJQT010000149.1:0-2629 GCA_046593855.1 Candidatus Nitrotoga sp.
GCTGCGGTGCAGCATGTTTATGCTGCACCGCAGCACATGACCACGCTTGCCCCACAGCTGGCCGATGCGCCTGCTGAACCAGCCGAGCCCGCAGCACCGGATGGCCACGTAGTGAAATCGCCAATGGTCGGCAGTTTCTACCGCAGCCCCTCCCCTGGCGCCACACCCTTTGTGGAGGTGGGCCAAAGTGTGAGCGTGGGCGACACCCTCTGTATCATCGAAGCAATGAAGTTGCTCAACGAAATCGAAGCTGACCAAAGCGGTGTCATTAGTGCGGTTCTGGTCGAGAGTGGCCAGCCGGTGGAATATGGCCAACCTCTTTTTATCATCGGTTAAATAATGTTTGAAAAAATTCTCATCGCAAATCGAGGCGAGATTGCCTTAAGAATTCAGCGCGCCTGTCGTGAAATGGGCATTAAATCCGTTGCAGTGCATTCCGAAGCTGATGCAGATGCCAAGTATGTCAAGCTGGCCGATGAGTCGGTATGCATTGGCCCAGCTTCCTCGCTAAATAGTTATTTGCACATCCCATCTATTATTAGCGCAGCCGAAGTTACAGATGCACAGGCCATCCACCCAGGCTATGGTTTTTTGTCGGAGAATGCTGACTTCGCCGAGCGTGTGGAAAAGAGTGGGTTTGTATTTATTGGCCCACGGCCGGAGACCATTCGTTTAATGGGCAACAAAGTGTCCGCCAAAAACGCAATGAAAAAAGCGGGTATTCCTTGTGTTCCAGGCATGGATGGCGCACTGCCGGACAATCCAGCCGAAATTACCAAGATTGCACGCAGTATTGGTTATCCGGTCATTATCAAGGCCGCCGGGGGCGGAGGCGGACGCGGCATGCGCGTAGTGCATACCGAAGCCGCGTTGCTCAATGCCGTGGTCATGACGCGTGGCGAGGCGCAGGCGGCGTTTAATAATCCTGTGGTATATATGGAAAAGTTTTTGCAGAACCCACGCCACATCGAATTTCAAGTACTGGCTGATTCTTATGGCAATGCGGTATATTTAGGTGAGCGCGACTGCTCAATGCAACGCCGCCATCAGAAAATTCTTGAGGAAGCGCCAGCACCTCTGCTTAATACTCGTCTTCGTAATAAAATTGGTGAGCGTTGTGCGGCAGCTTGCCGCAAGATTGGCTATCGCGGCGCGGGAACTTTTGAGTTTCTGTATGAAAACGATGAGTTTTTTTTCATTGAAATGAATACTCGCATACAGGTGGAGCATCCGGTCAGCGAAATGATTACGGGCATAGATATCGTGCAACAGCAGATTCGTATCGCTGCTGGTGAAAAAATCAGTTTCAAACAAAATGATATTACCCTCAAAGGTCATGCCATTGAATGTCGCATCAATGCCGAACATCCCTATAAGTTTACGCCCTCGGCTGGCCGCATTACGACTTGGCATACTCCTGGTGGCCCGGGTATTCGCGTGGATTCGCATGCGTACGCCAATTATTTCGTGCCGCCTCACTACGATTCCATGATCGGCAAGATCATCGCATATGGGGACAATCGCCAACAGGCAATAGCCCGCATGCGTATCGCCCTATCTGAAATGGCGGTAGAAGGTATAGAGACTAACATTTCTCTGCATCAGGAATTGATGTTAGATGCTGCATTTCTACGAGGTGGCACCAGCATTCACTATCTGGAACACAAGCTAGCCGAACGCATTAAGGTAAAATAACATGCCTTGGCTTACGCTGACGATCACTGCATCTGCATCCCAGGCGGAGATGCTGAGTGAGGCTCTTTTGGCGCTCGGCGCACTATCGGTGGACATTCACGATGCAGATGCCGATACCTCGAACGAGCAAGCCATATTTGGCGAACCGGGCGAACCCGTCTCCCATCTGTGGTCACACAATCGCGTTACTGCTCTGTTTGTCGAAGATACGCCGATAGACGCGATTATCCTGGAAGCGGCACACGCCATCGGGCTGCAACAGCCGCCAAACTATGTCATCGCAACCTTGGCGGACAACGACTGGGTGCGCCTGACTCAATTGCAGTTTAACCCCATCCGTATTTCGCAGCGCCTCTGGATCGTGCCTACCTGGCATACCCCATTTGACCCCAGTGCCATTAACATTACGCTCGACCCTGGCCTGGCTTTTGGTACTGGGAGCCACCCCACCACCCGTTTGTGTCTGCACTGGCTGGACAGTCATTTGCAGGGGGGTGAATCCGTCCTGGATTATGGCTGCGGCTCGGGTATCCTGACCATCGCTGCGCTCAAACTTGGCGCTGCCAGCGCCACTGGCGTGGACGTAGATGCACAAGCCGTGCAAGCCAGCCGCGACAATGCAATGGTTAATCAAGTTGACGCGCAGTTCTACCTGCCTAATGCCGCACCGAAACAACAGGTCGACATTATAGTAGCCAATATTCTTACCAATCCTCTCAAAGTACTCGCGCCATTGTTGGCAGGATTATCGCGGCAAGGCGGCCAGATTGTATTATCCGGCGTACTCAGCGAACAGGCCGAAGACGTCATGAAAATCTATGGTCAATGGTTTGACATCAGGCCACCGGTTGCGGAAGAAGGTTGGGCATGTTTATCTGGAGTGAAGCGATGAATGCAGTCACCCAATGCCCGGAGTGTAGTACCCGCTTTAAGG
>JBKJQT010000227.1:0-2674 GCA_046593855.1 Candidatus Nitrotoga sp.
ATGGCGAAGAAAGTTGCGACGGTTAGGATTCATGTTAACGCTCCACGGAATATTGCGAGGACGACAAGACGAGGTAGGCCGCCATCCGTGCACGGCCCAGGGCGTCAGTTGCTGGCACCGCGTTCACGGCGGCGATGATCGCGGTTTTTGCCGGAGTGGACATCGCGCCAGCGAGCATGAGGCCGTTCAACTTTTCCACCAGCGCCGCGGGGTTGCTTGCCAAAGCCTGGAGGGAGGCGAGGTTTATCGCCGTGCCGGTGGCACCGTAGACATTAGTGTCGGGGACGATGCCATTGGTGAATACCAGCGTATTGGCAATGTTCGCACGATTGAGCGAGGTCGTAGTGGTGTGGATGCCGAACTCGGGGCCGAGCGTCTCTGTTCCCGGAACGTAATAGTGCGGGGGAAAGTAGTTGAATACCGACGGGGCGTGGAAAATGAACTGTCCGAGCTGCAACGAGGCGTTGCGGAAGAATACCCCGTCGCTCGTCGCGCCGAGTGCGCGCGTGGCCTGCATCATCCACAACACGGGTTCGGCAAGCTTGCCCCAGCCAGGGTCGATCTTGTTCGCCCCGCGCGCTTCCGGATCCATGAGTACGGCACGCACCACGGCATGCATGTCGCCGCGCACGCAGGCGCCGTTGTTGTTGAATGCCGCCGCCACGCGGGACACATAGCCAGGCGTCGGATCGCTGGTCACCAGCTTCTGGATCAGTTGCTTGCCGAGGAAGGGGCCGACGTTGGGATGGTTCAGCACGTTGCGAAGCGCTGCGGCGAGGTCCTGCTGCATCGACTGACCTGCCACGATTGTGGCGTTATTCAGAAGTTCTTTGGAGGCGGTGTCGTGGTTCGCCGCCACTCCCTCCATCTGCCCGAGGTAATTGCGCGGGTTGATGTTGCGCGATGCGTTCCCGGCGATGGTGGGGTAGGTCCAGCCGGTAAAGACGTGGGCGAAGCCTTCGATTTCTTCCTGGTCGTAGGTGGGAACGGGGTTACCGATCGCATCGTATTGCAGCGTGCCATTCTGATTCAGCTTGTACACGCCCACCGAGAAGAGTTGCAGCAGCTCGCGCGCGTAGTTCTCGTTAGGTTCCGCGCGTGTAACGGGATTGGCCTTCACATTGTTCACCATGTCCAGGTAGTCGCCCATCATTGGCGACAGCGTCACCGCGGTGATGATGTCCTCGTAGTTGGCGAAGGCCTTGTCGCGAAAGATCTGCTGGTAGTGCCGCATCGCGTAGTTGCGGCTGTTGTCGACCCCCGAGGTGACGAAGATCTGCGAGTAGGCGAAGGCAACGCGTTGGCGCAGCTGGTCCGGCGCAGACACGGCATCGGCGAAAAAGCGGCTCTTTAGCTGGAAAAGCGTGTAGTTGTCGCGTGCGCAGTAGCTATCGGCGCGCACCGGGAAAATGCGGTTGTCGACGCAGGAATCTGGCCGGGTTGATGGTACCCACGGATAGGCCGGGTATTGCGTGGCCGGCAAGGCGAACTGCTCGTCGAGCCATGCGGCGTTGCCGATGGCCTTCACGTGCTGCACCAGCTGGTCATTCGGCCCGAAAGTGGATTGCCGCAGCATGCGCACCGCGTCGGCCTCGATTTCCGCTGAGGAAAGCGGGGCGCACATCGCCACGCCCTCGGATAGGTAACCTTCCTTACCCGCCTTCGCAAACACGGTGTGGTCGACTGTATAACGGTGGTTGGAATCGTTGCGTACAAAGCCGTTGTTATAGCTACGAAGCACGGCCGCGGAGCTCCGAGCAGGCACCCCCTTGCGCTGGGGCGATGTGGAAGACGATGCCCTCGTAGAACCAGCCCGGGTCGGTCTTCACCCTTGCGCACTCGGCGGGGTCCGCCGTGTAGAAATGCGAGTTCGGCCCTTTGCCAGGAGTACCGTAAAAGCGACACACGGGATTCAGTCCCTGCGCGTCGTTTGCATTCTTCCAGGCGCTGAAGCGGCCTCCTGTGCGCACCCAGCCCGCACCTGCCGCGCCGGCGTCGATGCCGGATGCCTCGACCGGATCGCCGGTGATGAAATAGTGCCTCAGCACGGTGTTGTAAAACTCGACCACGGTCATGGTCGGCTCGGCTGCGTGGGCAGCGGGTACGAGCAACGCAGCGAGGGCGATTGAAAGCAGTTCCGAACGCATAGCACTTCCCCTTCGTTATTGTCGGACGCAGGCGATATCCGCCGCGCCGCTATACTTGGTGTACATGTTAATTGTCGAAGTGTTATCGGCATTGACGATTTTCCGGCGTTCTTTGTATACACCTGTGTATACACCTGGTTTCTCCCGGGCCAATGCGATGGCGCACATTCTTGGCGGCATCAGGGTTCTCGACCTTGCGCGCATGCTCGCCGGGCAATGGGCAGGGCAGATGCTCGCCAACCTTGGCGCCGAGGTGATCAAAATTGAGCGCCATCTCCACCTCGAATAATGCTTCAGGCGGTTATCTAAACCCCTGCGAATTTGAACACGCGCTTCAACCCGTTTACTCTGGGAAAGAGTTCGCAAGACGACGATCATCATCGGAACTCAACTGGGTTAGCTTGGTAACACACATAGCATTGATTCTCTAATGCTAGAAGCTATAGACCCGGCACGATTTATAAATGAACTTTTCTTGATTTTTGATGTCTATTAGGTATGGAAAAAGAAGATGCCCGTAAGCAGTC
>JBKJQT010000259.1:0-6928 GCA_046593855.1 Candidatus Nitrotoga sp.
ATAACAATGATGAAAGCATTACTAATTTTTAGATATGTATGATAGATGTTCATAACCAAATCAAATACTACCGGCAACGCCGGTGGCTTGATTTGTTAGCGCACCAAAGGCACCTTCAAAACCGTTAACCCGAATATTTCACGCAACCCCTCAAATCAAGGTCGGCGAAACCGGTTAGTCCCGCGTTAATACTGGTGTCGAATCAGATTACGCAGAGGATTCCGCCTATGCCCAATAGTACCGCGGGAAAAATGCTGTTTTCCAAGTTTGGACGACGTGAAGTGGATGTTCGTTTTGATGGTGGCGACATCCGTTCGGATGGGGGATTGCTGTTGCTTCGTGAAGTCGAACAGTGATTAGGATTACTGAAGACGGTCGCCAGGGTATTGCCTGATCCGCGTAGCCCGCTGCTGGTAAAGTACCACATGGAACAACGGTTGCGCCAGCGTGTGTTTGGTTTGTGCCCAGGCTAGGAAGACCTGAGTGACCATGACAGCCTGCGCAACGATTTAGTTATGCAGACGGCGCTGGGGCGGGATCCCGCTGCCGCGTCCAGCCCTACCCTATGCCCGCGGATCGGGCCACCGCCGTTGCCTCCCATCGTCTTCTCGTCGAACAATTCATCGCCTCGTTCAAGGAGGCGCCGACCGAACTGATTCTCGATTTCGACGCGACCGACGACATTGTCCATGGCAATCAGGATGGCCGCCACTTCAGCGGCTATTACGACCACTACTCAGTACAGGCAGTTCCTGATGAATGTCTTGGCTATAGGGATGGTGTGAGATATTCGGGCTAGGCCCTATACTGCGTCAGCAAAGACGGTTGCACTTCGAATTTTAATTTGCCATGACCGATTGGCGGCGTTCTACGCGATACTATTCGCGGGTTTGGGAAAGGCGCTTGACCGGATTGTCTGCAATCAGAGTTTGTCCTTTACTGTCTTCATACTGACCAGACGCGAAATTGAACAATGCACGCAAAAAACACATAGCCAGATTTGCCTGAGCTTCGCTTTTGATACCAAGTTGAGTATGACGCTTGGCGACCCTGTCCTTGGTGATTTCGGCAATGGGGTTTTTATTCCAATCTGCAAGATAAATGTGTTTAGTAGACTGTAGTGAACTTTTATTTTTAGAACTCTTAATCCGTTGGCCATGTGTCCGAGTAACATACAATATATCAATAAAATCAAACATTTATTATAAAATAAAAAGTGCTTTTTTATTTCAGGGTTACACGGGGTTACTTTATAACCGCCAAAATTTAAATTGTTATAGGCTTTCCCTACCCGGTTCAGGGCACCTTTTTTATTTATCTTCCCCCACAACCATCAGCTCACCCCAGTCAGTCGTAAAGTTCCGAGAGTGCCTGCCCCTATGCATCGCCCATCGCTGCTGAATACCAGAAGCCGCCAACGTTACGCTTCCTTTGCCCATCTTGCGATTAATCGCATCCATGGTGCGCATCATTGAGGTGGACTTAGACTGCTTCTCGGTATCGTCAAATAGCGTTGGCTGTATCGTTCCTTTGCCTTGCAGCCCCATGAGTTGAATGCCGCTCTTCTTATAATGGAAGCCACTACGATAGATTTCTCTCAGACCGCTGAGGGCGGCTTCAATGAGTTCCCTTGTGTCGTCACTTGGATGGCTCAGTGCGACAGTAATCGATCCATTGTATTGCGGTGCGTCTTCCTTGAAGGAGTTGGTATAAATAAACACTGCAATGCTCGCAGCGACCGATCCATCTCCCCGAAGCTTTTCTGCTGCACGGGTGGTGAAGTAGGCGATAGATTCTGAGAGTTCATCTAACTCGGTAATCATTGAACCAAAAGAGCGGGATACGATGATCTGTTGTCGCGCCTTGCCAACTTTTTCCAGCTCGAGGCAAGAGACGCCGTTTAGTTCCTGAACGGTGCGCGCCATAACAACTGAGAACTGGCTGCGCATCTGTTCCAGATTGGCAGTACGCAAGTCTTCGATGGTTTTGATTTTCATGGTAAGCAGTTTCTCTGAAATGCGCCGACCCACGCCCCAAATCTCACCGGCCGGAATACTAGCAAAGAGCGCGCTGCGCTGTGTATCGTCCAGCAGCCCGAAGTCGCATACCCCGTTCGCACCGGAAAATCCCTTTTTGGCGCAGTGGTTGGCCAGTTTGGCCAACGTCTTGGTTTCGGCTATACCGACGCACACAGGAAGGCCGACGTTGCGTTGGATGGTTTGCCGCATCTTCTGGCAATAAGACGTAAGCGAGGCCGGATCAAATCCGCTCAGATCAAGGAAACATTCATCAATCGAATAGACTTCCTGACGTGGCGCGAATGTAGATAGAATTGACATTACGCGCGCGGACAGATCGCCATACAGAGTGTAATTGCTCGAAAAGGCAATGATGCCGTGCTGTTTGGCCAGCTTCTCCATTTTGAACCACGGCTCGCCCATCCGGAGTCCAAGCGCCTTTGCTTCGTTTGATCTGGATACTACACAGCCGTCATTATTTGAGAGTACCACCACCGGCTTGCCTTCCAATTTTGGCTGAAAGGCGCGCTCGCAAGAGACATAGAAATTATTGCAGTCGATAAGGGCGAAAGACATGACTTCACCTTAGCAAAACTTCTTGATTGTGGAGGTCACGACCCCCCAAACCTGCAGCTCCTGACCCTCCTTGAGTTCGATTTCCTTGAAACGTAGATTCTCTGGTTTGAGAATAGTCTTGTTGTCCCTTAGAACAAGGCGTTTCACCGTCAGATCGCCATCTATGACGGCAATAACGATGTTGCCGGAAGAGGGAGAAATTGATTTATCGACTACGAGCAGGTCACCATCGAAGATGCCAGCACCATTCATGCTGTTACCCTTGGCGCGCACAAAAAAGGTTGCTTCTTTATTTGAGATCAGGTGTTCGTCCAGGCTTAATCGACCTGCAATGTAATCATCGGCGGGAGAGGGAAATCCAGCGGAGACTTTATGACTGAATAGCGGCACCCGGATGGTCCGGCAATCCAAAGATGGCCGCAAGATACCTTGATTTAAGTGTGCTTCTTGTCGTTGGGCCTTACGGTTAGCAAGGATATTTGTCACTGCGCTTATCAAGCTTTCCGGTACGCGTATGGTTTTTGTGTTCTCGCCGAATTTACCAGAGCCGACTTTACGTCCGGCACCCGGACGAGCTCCGCCGAGATTGGGTGATTTTAAGCTGGGCGATCTCATGTGAATATTGTAACAATATTCACAAAGATAGGTGCTGATTCTTTTTGAATTAAATATGCCCGCTGACTTCAATTCGAGCCAGCTCCTTTTGGTTTGTGATCAGTACTGTTCGCGAATCACCACCATTTGCTCTTGGTTTCTTGCCATTTGAATTTTTTTAGGGAAAAAAATTGTCCAAATCATTAGGCATGCGGTCTAAAACAAAAAGCTGCAGAAATTTATCCCGCCACATCAATAGCAGCGCTACCACATAGCCGCCATTTAACACTTCTTGATATTTTGTATCATTTTGATATTTATCGGCCGGATAATTAATGGCGTGCCCTGGAGCATTCAGACGCTTCTTAACCATCAGGAAGCAATGACGCGCATAGAACTAGTCCGATGCGTATAGCGTACCTATCGAACGCTTCAACAAGCCGCATATTCATAAAGAAGATGATTGCCAATGAGCACTGTAGTTTTCAGCGCTCACGACCGACACAAGCCATTAATGATAAACCTTCCCTATCTGCCAATTCGAAAACATTTTCTCCGCTGTCTCGCGTTGTTCTGGAGTCAAGGTGATTGAATCGCGTAATTTTTTCGCGTTTTCATTACCGCCATATTCGACAGCCAGATTGGACCACACATAGGACAGCAGCTCGTCCTTCTGCATTCCACTACCCAGGTAATACGCCAGAGCAAGGTTGTACTGTGCATCGGTATTTCCATGAGCAGCCGCTTTCTGCCATAACTCAGCAGCCTTAACGACATCCTTTGGCACACCTTCGCCAAAATAGTACATTGACCCGAGATTTAACTGTGCATCTGGATATCCCTGCATTACTGCCTTCTGCCACAGCTCAAGTACTTTGGGAACATTCCTCGGCACAACTTCGCCTTTGTTGTATATCACCCCCAGGACAAACTGTGCATGGGCAAACCCACGCTCTGCCGCATTCTGCCACCATTCGAAAGCTTTGGCGGGATCCTTCGGTATGCCCTTGCTGTCGCGGTACAGCCAACCGAGGTTCAACTGCGCATCGGCATTCCCCTGCGCCGATGCCTTCTGGAGCCAATCTACACCCTTGACATAATCCCTAGGTACACCGTCGCCATTGACATACAACAGCCCAAGGCCAGCTTGTGCCTTGACATGACCCTGTAATGCCGCTTTCTCATACCACTCTGCGGCCTTGCGTGTATCCTTGGCCAAGATTTTATTATCCCCACCGGTATCGTACATCCACGCTAGATCATATTGTGCGTTTGCATCACCAGATTCCGCATACATTTTCAATTGCGCAAGATTCTCTTCTGCCTCCTGATTTACTGATGATTGTGACATTGACTGACCATACGCGCTCACCGCAACAGCAAACAACAATGTAAAGAGCAATTTTCCTGTAATGCGCATATAAATATGTACCAAGGACATTTTTAGACCTCATTGAAACTCATCATGTCCGCCGACTGGCGAAGTGTTAATGGAAAAACGATTATCGAACTAATAACTATAATTTTACGTTAAAAATTTTAACGCACATTATCCACCCGCATCTCTATAGTATTTCACGCCTGACTTAACTTTCGCACATAGCATAGAGTTAACCGGCGATGTGACTTCGCATAGCTCGTATGGAATAGATGGAATATGAAGTCGGATCGCTAATCCAACGTTGTCATCATGTTACTAATCAATTCCCTTATCGGCTCAATATCTGTCCTAGCTTCCAGTTTGCAGACAGTCGTTCTGCTTCAGCGCGCTGGACAGAATTCAAATTAGTTAAGTCGCGTAATTTTTTCGCATTTTCATTGCCCTGTGCGGCAGCTAGATTGTGCCATGCATAAGCCAGCACACCATCCTTTGCCACGCCCTTGCCATTCTGATACATCCATCCGAGACTGGTCTGTGCTTGGGCAAGCCCCTGTGCTGCTGCCTTTTGATACCATTCCACGGCCTTGGTGGCATCTTTTTTTACGACTTCGCCTGTGAGGTACATCGCCCCGAGTTCAAACTGAGCCTTTGGATACCCCTGCGCTGCAGCTTTCTGATACCACTCTGCGGCCTTGATAGGGTCTTTAGCTACACTAGTCACAGTTTCCCCACTGCCATACATTGCCCCGAGTTCAAACTGAGCCTTGGGGTATCCTTGAGCTGCTGCTTTTTGATACCACTCCACAGCCTTGTCAGCATCTACATCTGCACCTATACCATTAGCATAAATCCATCCAAGACGGGTCTGAGCGCTAGCATCACCGGCTTCGGCTAGTTTTTGCACTTGTTCCACACTTTTTGTTGCAAATGACACTTCTTCCGCTAAAACATAGCTGTTAAATGCTACAAGCAAGATCATAAACTGTAAAATTCTCTTCATATTGGCCCCATCGTTATTACATCATAGAAAATGCTACCACATGCACTGCCTTCCCAACTTGCTCTGAGTAAGTTACTTCAATATAGTTCGCGGACAATAATTGTCAAGAGCTAATTTACGTGCCTGTAACAAGCACAAAAATGTTCACATGTCGAACAAAATGCAAGTTTTATTTTGAGATAAGCAATCTAAATTCGCGCTGACAATTACTACGTGGTTAATGCAAATGGCGTACCACAGGTGCACTAAAAGAACTTGGCACACCATCAACTGAATAGCGCGCGCAGTTTTCCAACATCGGGTTGGTGAATCACTCCCTTTTCGGTAATCAGCGCTGTAACCAATTCTGCAGGTGTAATATCAAACGAAGGGTTGCGTATCTGCACGCCCTGCGCAGCCCAGTGGAAATCTCGGAAACCTTTTACCTCATCTGCATGACGTTCTTCGATGGGAATATCCACACCGCTTTCGATAGACATGTCTATCGTGGAAAGCGGACAGGCGACATAGAAAGGAATATGGTGGCGTTGTGCCAGCACGGCGACCATATAGGTGCCAATCTTGTTAGCAACGTCGCCATTCGCGGCTACGCGATCCGTGCCGACCACTACGGCATCCACTTCGCCGCGACTCATCATGAAACCAGCCATATTATCAGTGATGAGGGTCACCGGAATTTTTTCCTGAACCATCTCCCATGCGGTCAGGCGCGCACCTTGCAGGAAGGGGCGTGTTTCGTCAGCAATAACGGAAATTTTTTTTCCTGCTTCCACGGCGGACCGAATTACGCCCAACGCAGTGCCATGGCCAGCTGTAGCCAGCGCTCCGGCATTGCAATGAGTCAATACGTGCGCGCCGTCCCGCAACAACTCAGCACCGTGCGACCCCAGAGCGCGATTGATGCGAATGTCTTCGGCAAAAATCTCATGCGCTTCGGCCAACAGGCGCATAGCTATTTGCATATTGGATTCACTCGATACGCTTTGCCATACCTGTTTCATACGGGCTAACGCCCAAAACAAGTTGGCTGCAGTCGGCCTGCTTTGGGCCAGTGTATTGAAACCTTCATTCATCCCGCGCTGGAAAGACTCGTCAGTACCAGCGAGCAAACGCAGTGCCTCCAGCGCCACGCCGTAGGCCGCTGCCACGCCGATAGCCGGAGCGCCACGAACCACATGCTGCGGATACCTTCGGCCACAGCAGCGGCAGAATCGTATGACAAGTACGTAAACGTTGCAGGCAAAATGCGCTGATCTATCATCTCCAGCACACCATCCGACCAACGCAAAGTTTCAACTTTCATAGGGTGCCTCAAAAATTGCCATCTCCATTATCGTAATTATCCAGTTTGTAATTTCT
>JBKJQT010000294.1:0-3242 GCA_046593855.1 Candidatus Nitrotoga sp.
CGATTGCAGGCCCACTGATGATTCTACCAAACGTTGGTTTGAACGAATGGGGTCATGCCTTCTGGTTCATGGAAGAACTCTTCAGCGCACCATTGCACTGGGGCTTTGTGATTCTGGGCTGGGCAGGTTTATTCTCAGGTGGTATTGCAGCACAAATTATTACCCGTTACTCCAACCTGACCGATGTCATCTGGAATAACTCAAGCAAAGACATTCTCAATAACCGGATTGTTCCTTAATCCAGGCTATAGTTATCACCCTTGCCGATAGCTTGGTTGGGGTGATAAAGAGATTGAAAATAGAAGCAGCAAAGAAAGTAAAGGAATCGTCATGGTTTCATATTTAATATCACACGAAACGAATGAAGGGAGGGTCTAGTGAGTAGAACAGACGAAATTTTAGCAGCGGCAAAGATGCCACCGGAAGCAGTCAGGATGTCCAGATATATAGATGCAGTGTATTTTCCAATTCTCTGTATTCTTCTGGTTGGTACCTATCACATGCACTTCATGCTACTAGCAGGAGATTGGGATTTCTGGCTTGACTGGAAAGACCGTCAATGGTGGCCGGTAGTAACCCCGATTGTAGGGATCATGTACTGTGCAGCTCTGATGTATTATTTATGGGTAAACTATCGCCTGCCATTTGGCGCGACACTGTGTATCGTATGCCTGTTAGTTGGTGAATGGCTGACCCGTTACTGGGGTTTTTACTGGTGGTCACACTACCCAGTCAACTTTGTATTGCCATCAACCATGATTCCTGGCGCGCTGATGCTGGATACAGTCATGTTATTGACGGGTAACTGGCTGGTAACAGCGCTGTTAGGCGGTGGTTTCTTTGGATTGTTCTTCTATCCGGGTAACTGGCCGATATTTGGTCCAACCCACTTACCAGTAGTCGTAGAAGGTGTCCTGTTATCAGTAGCTGACTATACGGGCTTCCTGTATGTGCGTACCGGTACACCGGAATATGTACGTTTAATTGAACAAGGCTCACTGCGTACATTTGGTGGTCACACCACGGTGATTGCGGCATTCTTCGCAGCCTTCGTATCTATGCTGATGTTCTGCGTATGGTGGTACTTTGGCAAACTGTATTGCACCGCTTTCTACTATGTTAAAGGCGAAAGAGGTCGTATCTCTATGAAGAACGACGTAACAGCTTTTGGTGAAAAAGGCTTTGCACAGGGGATCAAATAATGAGTATAAAGAGCATTTTTAAACTGGGCGTACTGGGCCTGTATGGAGCTGCGATTGGAGCGGCATCACTGGCGATGACACTGGCAGTAGACGTAAAAACGGCATCGGCGCATGGTGAACGTTCGCAAGAACCGTTCCTACGTATGCGTAGTATTCAATGGTATGACATGAAGTGGCAACCAAAAGTCACCAAAGTCAACGACATTGCTACTATGACTGGTAAGTTTCACCTAGCAGAAGATTGGCCACGTGCAGTAGGTAAGCCAACACGTGCATTTTTTAACGTAGGTAGCCCAAGTCCGGTGTTTGTACGTTTAAGCACCAAGCTGAATGGAGAGCCAACATTCATTTCAGGTCCACTGGAAATTGGACGTGACTATGAATTTGAAGTGAAACTGAAAGCGAGGATTCCAGGACGTCATCACATGCATGCGATGGTGAACATAAAGGATGCTGGACCTATTGCAGGCCCGGCAGCTTGGATGAACATCTCGGGAAGTTGGGATGACTTTACCAATCCGATAACCACCTTGACTGGTAAAACGATTGACCTAGAGACATTCAACTTGAGCAATGGCATATTCTGGCACTTAGTATGGCTAGGTTTAGGCTGTTTCTGGATTGGCTATTTTGTAGCGAAACCGATGTTTTTGCCACGTAGTCGTGTATTACTGGCGTATGGTGACGAATTACTGACATCGCCAATGGACAGGAAAGTTGGTTTTGCAGTTGCAATACTGACCTGTGCACTGGTATGGGGAGGTTATCGTTATACAGAGAGCGTACACCCTTATACGGTACCGATCCAAGCGGGTGAATCTAAGGTAGCACCGATGCCGATAGCACCGAACCCAGTTGCGATCAAGATTACCCATGCTAACTATGACGTACCTGGCCGTGCACTGCGTGTGACCATGGACATCACCAACAATGGAGACTCAGCAATTAGTATTGGAGAGTTCACCACAGCGGGTGTGCGTTTTGTTAACAAGCTGGGTCAATCGCATTTGGATCCGGATTATCCAAGAGAACTGGTAGCAACTGGTTTGACAGTGGATAACGACAGAGGCATTGAACCTGGTGAAACCCGTGAAGTTAAGATGGAAGCTAAAGATGCGTTGTGGGAGGTACAACGTTTGATGGCACTGTTGGGTGACCCGGAAAGCCGTTTTGGTGGCTTACTGATGACCTGGGACGCGCAAGGCAATCGTTATATTAACAGTATTGCTGGAGCAGTTATTCCAGTTTTCACCAAGCTATAAGCTAGTTTAGACATCACACCGGTACACCACTGTCGTAAGACAGCCGGTGTACCGGTTTTTTTATCAGCAGAAAAACCAGTAAAATAGGGCACCACAAAGAATGCGGACAAAGACAAGCGAAATTATAGGCGCTCACCCAGAGGAGGATTTGTCGTGGTTAGGCAAATAACACAGGTAGGGATTTCTGTTTTTATTCTTACTATGGCACTTTACACGAATACTGTTGCTG
Organism: Candidatus Nitrotoga sp.; assembly: GCA_046593855.1. Classification (GTDB taxonomy): domain Bacteria; phylum Pseudomonadota; class Gammaproteobacteria; order Burkholderiales; family Gallionellaceae; genus Nitrotoga. The sequence continues at coordinate 2,694 of JBKJQT010000294.1, forward strand.
CACATGGCAAAGTAGCCATGGATGATGATAGCTGCATGCGGCGGATCGGAGAGAATATGATTCATCTCAGTGCCTATCAACCACAAGTAGACGAAGAAGGCCATTACTGCACAGATATACCGAGAGCAGGACATGCCATATTCGTTATAGACTTAGTAGATCCCTCATTGCGTGATATGCCAATCGGAATGAAAGTGATAAAAGGCAGCAAAGCTGATGAAGGAGAAACTGTCACTCATATACGACCCACGTTATATCAAGATGGCGTGATCAGTACACAAAGTGTACTTGATCAAGGGAAATACCTCATACAGATTACAGCGGAAGGCGTACCGCCACTGCACTATGAATATCATTTGCGAGTAGAAATGATCAATTATGCAGAAGTATTCAGGGCCACTATAGGGCCGGCAGTCGGCCTGTTGCTGACAGCAATACTTGGGTATAAACTCATCAGGTCAAGACGTTTCAGAGACTGGATAGCCTCGCGCGGCTCAAAGAAGAACTGAACAACAGATGACACATAAAGGGAAGAGAATCATCATAAAC
>JBKJQT010000322.1:0-8716 GCA_046593855.1 Candidatus Nitrotoga sp.
CCTGACGGCAAGTCCGCCCCCGAGGGGCGTAATGCTACCCTGTAATAGAAGTAGCGCAGGAGAAAGGGGACATTTCTACTTTGCAGGGAAGGGGACATTTCTATTTAGCGTTGACAGTTCATTAAATGTTAAACTGGTGATTTTCACGCCGACCTCGATTATCGACCAACCGCGAACACAACAAACCCTTATCGAAGAACGACGCCACTACTTCCAGATCAATTTTAATGTCAACAATTCTTAACAACCGCGCACAAATTTTGCTCAAGACATTGGTGGATCGCTATATTAACAATGGTCAGCCGGTGGGTTCGCGCGCGCTGCTAGAGTTTTCCGGTTTGGATGTCAGCTCCGCGACTATCCGTAATGTAATGGCGGATCTCGAAGAAATGGGACTAGTGAGCAGTCCGCACACTTCCGCTGGACGCGTGCCGACAGCGCGGGGTTATCGTTTGTTTATCGACACACTGATGGTAGTGCAACCACTGGACAGCGCACGTGTGCAACAACTTGAACACCAATTACAACCGGATAATCCTTCACGCTTGCTGATGCAAGCGTCCAATTTATTGTCAGAGCTTACACATTTTGCCGGTGTAGTTGCCACGCCAAAGCGCGCCGCCATCACGGTGAGCCATGTCGAATTTTTACGCCTATCCAAAAAGAGAGTTCTGCTAATTATCGTAATGCCAAATAACGAGGTGGAAAACCGCGTATTACTGACACACAAAGATTATACTCAATCAGAGCTCACTGAAGCCGGCAATTTTTTAAGCCAGCACTATGCTGACTGCCCGTTCCAGGATATCCACCAACGCGTGCAGTCCGAGTTACACCAATTACAACACGACCTGACAGCGCTAATGAGCGCGGCGATGGTGGCAGGTGATGCGGTCATCGCGCGAAAAAATGAAGATTACGTGATCAGCGGTGAACGCAATCTTCTATATATAAATGATCTTTCTTCAAACATGCAGCAACTGCGCGGACTGTTCAACATTTTCGAACAGAAAACTGAGCTGCTGCAGTTACTTGATGTAAGCCGCCATGCCCCCGGCGTGCATATTTTTGTCGGTAACGAATCCGGGTTGCCCGGGTTGGATGAGTGCAGCGTAGTTAGTGCACCTTACACTTCTGACGGTCAGATAATTGGCACACTGGCAGTGGTCGGTCCCAAACGCATGAATTACGAAAAAGTCGTCCCGATTGTGGACATCACCTCCAAGCTGCTCAGCAATGCGCTGTCGCAACATTAGCAAAAACAAAATATCAACAATTCAAGGCACAATTGAAGAACAGTCCAAAACTTTTCAACCGGTATTCTGTTTAGCTTTTTCTCAGTAGAAAATTTCTTGGAAACAACTTTATGCCTTACTCAACTGAACCCACTTACACCCACGGCACGCCTGAAAAATGTGCCGTGTTATTGCTTAACCTTGGCACGCCGGATGCTCCCACTGCCCAAGCAGTCAAACCTTACTTGCGTGAATTCCTGGGTGACCCGCGCGTAGTGGAAATTCCCAAACTGGTTTGGTGGTTTATTCTGAATGGTATTATTCTTAACACTAGGCCAAAGAAATCTGCCGCCAAATATGCCAGCATTTGGATGCCAGAAGGCTCACCCCTAAAAGTACATACCGAACGTCAAACCAGTCTACTACAACGCTATCTGGAGGAACGCATCCATGACATGCCACTGGTAGTGGACTACGCCATGCGTTACGGCAACCCCTCAATTCCCAGCGTACTAGACAAACTTAAGGCTCAAAACTGTCAGCGCATCCTGCTTGTTCCGATGTATCCACAATATGCCGCCAGTGCAACCGGTACCGCATGGGATGTCATTTTTAATGAACTCACCAAACAGCGCAACATGCCCGCGCTACGCACCATTAAGCACTTCCACGACAACCCTGGCTACATTGCGGCCACTGTGCAAAACATCCGCGATTATTGGACACTGCATGGCCGTCCGGATAAGCTGGTGATGAGCTTTCACGGTTTGCCGCGCTACACGCTGGAAAAGGGAGACCCTTATCACTGTGAATGCCAAAAGAGCGGACGTCTGATAGCTGAGGCACTGCAACTTAATGCAGAACAATACACTGTTTGCTTCCAGTCGCGTTTCGGTCGTTCAGAGTGGATCAAACCTTATACCACTACCATACTTAAAGAGTTGGGCATGAAAAAAACTAAACGCGTTGATGTAGTCTGTCCTGGCTTCGTAGCAGACTGCCTGGAAACGCTGGAAGAGATTGCAGTGGAAGGTAAAGAAGACTTTAAGCATGCAGGGGGCGGCGAGTATCACTACATTCCTTGCCTCAATGAACGACCAGGCTGGATACACGCCTTAACGGATTTGGTGTTGGATAACCTAAACGGCTGGCTGGATAAACCGCAAGCTGCGCAACTAGAACAGAGCCGATTAAGAGCTCTGGCAATGGGCGCTAAGCTGTAGCTTTAAATTATTGCGCCATATGAGCTAACCCATACAGCGTCACAAATATACCTCTATATCCGAATAAAATTTTCGCGATAATACTTCATCTCATTGATAGACTCGTAAATATCGGCCAGCGCTTCATGCTTACCGTGTTTCTTTATTCCCTGAGCCACTTCTGGCTTCCAGCGTTTAGCAAGTTCCTTAAGGGTGCTTACATCCAAATTACGATAGTGGAAATGGCTTTCCAATTGTGGCATCCAGCGTGCAAGAAAGCGCCGGTCCTGGCAGATAGAATTGCCGCACATCGGTGAAATGCGAGGGGGCACATGTTCCTTGAGAAACTCCAGCATCTGAGCTTCTACTGCCGCGTCGTCCAGCGTAGATGCTTTCACCTTGTCAATGAGGCCCGATTTGCCATGGGTGGCTTTATTCCAGCTATCCATACCGTCCAATACGATATCTGCTTGGTGCACTACCAAAACGGGTGCTTCAACAATAGTATTCAAATCACCATCGGTAATAACCAGCGCAACTTCAATAATGCGATCAGTTTCCGGTACTAGACCGGTCATCTCCATATCTATCCAAATGAGGTAGTTTTGATTTTGTGCCATAATTGAGCGTGTGTGTTTATTGAATAACTATCGAATAGGTATTGTGCCATATCAACACAACGAGCTAATTATTTTTAATTAATTAATAATAGTCAGCACATGCTACACAACACAAAATAAAAAAATAATATCAATTTCTTAAAATATATATTTTATAGAAATCAGAATAAATGAATTCAATCCAATTTTCCGCGTTATTTATTGGCGCACTATTCTTAACTACGGTCGCCCAAATGTGGCTGGCACGACGTCATCTTGCTCACATCCAAGCACATCGCGCCAAGGTACCATCGGATTTTCGCGAGCAGATAGACCTCTCAGCACACCAAAAAGCGGCGGACTACACAAGCGACAAAACGCGATTGACTTTACTGAGCACTCCATTCAATGCTCTGCTGCTATATGTGTTCACTCTCGGTGGTGGGGTGCAGTGGATCGCCGACTTGTGGTTGACCACTATTACCAATACACTCATACAAGGCCTGGCAGTCATCCTAACGGTGCTGCTACTTTCATCCCTGTTGGAAATGCCGTTCAGCTTATACCGCACATTTGTCATTGAGGCGCGCTACGGCTTCAATAAAATGACGCTGGCAATGTACTTGGTCGATACTGCTAAAAGCTTTTTGCTCGGCGCCCTATTCGGTCTGCCCTTATTATTCGGAGTATTGTGGCTGATGGAACGTATGGGCGCCAACTGGTGGCTGTATGTTTGGGGGGTGTGGGTAACGTTCAATCTGCTACTCCTATTCATCTACCCCTCTTTCATCGCACCGCTGTTCAACAAGTTCACTCCACTACAAGATGAGACGCTCAAAATGCGAATTAAGGCACTATTACAAAAATGCGGATTCACTGCACAGGGGCTATTCGTAATGGATGGCTCCAAGCGTACCTCACACGGGAACGCCTACTTTACTGGCTTCGGCAAAACCAAACGGATTGTGTTTTTCGACACCCTGCTGGAACGCCTCGCGCCGACGGAAATTGAAGCGGTGCTAGCGCATGAGCTAGGACATTTCAAGCGTCACCATGTGCTGAAGCGTATCGTTTTCACCTTTGCCTTGAGCCTAGGCTTCCTATGGCTGCTTGCACAATTGATGGAAGCAAACTGGTTCTATGACGGACTTGGTGTTACTACCCCATCCACCGCGCTGGCACTATTGCTGTTCTTCACGATATTGCCAGTCTTCAGCTTTTTACTGCATCCACTAATGAGCTACTACTCACGCAAACATGAATTTGAGGCGGATGCCTATGCCGCGCAACAAACCGATGCGCATGACCTGGCCAGCGCTCTGGTAAAGATGTACCAAGACAATGCCGCAACACTTACGCCAGATCCCTTGTATTCTACGTTTTACGACTCGCACCCACCCGCTCTTATGCGTATTTCTCGATTACAAACTTTACAAGGATCCTAGTCATGAAGAAATTTTTTGCTATATTTTTATTACTCTGCGGTACAGCACAAGCCGAGCCCTTTGCTGATGGCCAACCAGAAGCCGGTAAAATATTATTCGACAAATACAAATGTAATAGTTGCCACAACGGCAAAATGGGCGGTGACGGCAATGCCATCTTCACGCGCCCCAACCGAAAAGTAACTGACCCGCAGCAGCTAACGGCACAAATTAATGTATGCACCCGTAATGTGGGTGCTAATTTTTCCACAAAAGAAAAATTAGATCTCGCCGCCTATCTCAACAAGCATTTCTATAAATTCAAGTGAACGCTATGACAACCTTCTGTGATTTAGCAAACAAGAAATGCAAGCCTTGCGAAGGCGGTGTGCAGCCGTTATCTCAGGATGAAATTAGTATTTTGATAAAGCAGCTGGATAGCTGGGAGCAGCGCGAGCTTACTATCGGTAAAACTTTCGAGTTTAAAAACTATTATCTAACTATGGCATTCGTAAATGCAGAGGCATGGCTTGCTCACCGCGAAGACCATCACCCTGATCTGACCGTGAGCTACAGCAAATGCCATGTGGAATATTCCACTCATGCTATTAAAGGCCTGTCAGAGAATGACTTCATCTGCGCCGCCAAGGTGGACGCCTTGCTTAAGGTTTGAACCCATCTATTCAAGGGCAAGTTGTCGCCGCATTCAGCCGCCAATATTTAGTCGAACTGTCTGATGGAGAATTGCTGCCCTGTCTAACACACGGCAAAAAAAGCGAAGTTGCATGTGGTGATATTGTAGAAATTCAGCACATAAGTGATGCGCAAGGGGTGATCAAACTCATCCTGCCGCGCAAAACCTTACTGTACCGTTCTGATGCCTACTGCCAGAAACTCATTGCCGCCAACATTACACAAATTATTGTAGTCGTAGCAAGCAAACCTACGTTCAGCGACGAACTTCTGGCGCGCTGCCTCATCGCCGCCCATGACCAACAACTTGCCACCCTCATCGTGCTGAATAAATGCGACTTACTGGAAGAAGCAACAACTGCGCGTGCCCAACTAGAAGCCTACCGCGCCATCGGCTACCGTGTGCTGGAACTATCTGCCAAAGAGAACGCGGCCCCTCTATGCCCCTTTTTACAAGGCCACACCAGCATACTGGTAGGGCAATCCGGCATGGGTAAATCCACCCTCATCAATAAATTACTACCGGATGCACATGCCGCCACACGTGAAATTTCCACCGCACTAAATTCAGGAAAACACACCACCACTCACGCGCGTCTCTATCACTTAAATACGGAAAGCCATTTGATAGACTGCCCCGGTGTGCAAGCATTCGGGCTACACCACCTGGATTTTGGTGCCATCGAAGCGGGCTTTGTGGAATTCGCAGCCTACCATGGCCAGTGTCGCTTCCATAACTGTCGTCACACACATGAACCGGACTGCGCACTGAAAAAAACAGAGCAAGAGGGAAAGATTAATGCACGGAGACTAAAGCTATTTCAGGAGATAAGCCAAAGCAAGTGCTGACCTGCCTGCCTTGAATAGGCAGTAATTGATTGGCTTATAATAACCTCATCAAAAAGGAGCTAATATCACGGATACGTTAGATCCTAACTAACGTTGCCAACCCTAGCAGTAACAACAACACAATCCAGAATACCAGCGCGCGCCACACCAAACCTACAGCACTTTGCATGAAGTCCACGTCAGCTTCATCCCCAATTCCCAATTCGGGACGATCCAGCGGCAAACCGCCCTGTGAAATGGGCAATCCAAGCCGTACCCCAATCGCTCCTGCACCACTTGCCAGCACAATGCCTGCTTCTGGATCAGGCCAGTTTTGTGCCTGTGTCCGCCAGCAATACACCGTGTCTTCAAAATCGCCGACAATAGCAAATATCGTAGCGGTAAGGCGCAGCGGTAGCCATTCTATCCAATGATAAGCTTGCCGTGCGAACACGCCGAATTCGCTGAGTTCGGCATCACTCTGATTATCCCAACGCGTATAAATGAATTGCGCCATACGGTACAGTATGGCGCCCACTGGCCCAAGCCCTAACAGCATTGTAATCACAAACCAAACTATGATGCCGAACACACGACGGTGCGAGGCCAACAGCCCTTCTTCGATAGTGACACGCGCAATTTCCTCGTAATTCAGGTCATGACATGACACTCCACGCCATGTGGAAAGGATGCTGCGCGCTTTGTCCAAATCGTTGTCACGTAGGGCTTGGTGAATATCGGTGTAGAAATGGCTAAACTGACGGAAGCCCATGGTGAGATACAGTACCAGCACACTGAATGCCCAGGCGAACACCGGATAGATAAAATACGCTAACCCATACAGTGCAGCTGTTCCGCATAATGGTAGTAGAACCGCAAGTAACCAGGCAATCTTGCCATGCTTATGCTCACCTGTATTTAAGTGATGCTCAAAAAAATTGACATAGCGTGTCAGCCGAACAAACAAATATTTGCGAGAAGCAAGGGGATGTAATTGTTCCAGCAAGAGGGCGGCGATTAGTGAAAACAGGCTCATGGCATCTCAGGGTGCATAGGCTAAGTTAGCCCGCAAGATACCACACACACATGATTATGCGACACACCATTAACCCAACTGCTTCATTTATGACACACATATTTGCTGTCATTTATTTGCCATGAAACATTTTGTTCTGTGGGTTACATGAATCTACACTGTCACCTTGTATTTTAAGTAGGTGTGCCATGCAAGAGGGTTAGCATGAGAGAATGTATGAATGCAAGACCTGACCCAATACTGTTCTACTGTTCGGTTTAAAATACTTAATCAAATATAATCAATTGTCTACAATATTAAAAAACTAGGAATGCACCCCTAGCCGAACAGCATTGAGACCTGACCCCAGCTGTTTCGCCGGGGCAGCAAATGGGTAACGTAATTAAGTTGAACGTGCGGCTAGCGACTTCAGCACTTCGACGGATTGATTTCACAAGCCCTCTTGATTCCAATGAGTGTACCTTTGGTTTTGCAGAATGTTTCCAGAGTGACGCCAGACGACGCACGCCATTCACCGTCTCCTTGACGTCGCATGCATGAATCAGTTTCCATCTGCGCTAACTCAGTTGTGTTCTTTGGTCCAGTGATTGCGCCCCAGACAAATATTAGAACAACCAATGAAATCGGGATCCACAACCACCATTTCGTTCGCTTCACTTTTGCACCGCACTTCGGACAGGCTGCCGCCTTTGTGCTGACCTCAGTTCCGCATTCCTTGCACGACACAAGAGCCATTTACGTTCCTTCCCTTTGCGCTTTGGCGCGAATTAAATGTAGCAAAACGAATTGTTCATCGATTGACCATGCGCTCAACTTGCAGCCCCCGCGCGGAAAAATGTTTTGTGAGGCCTAACGTAGAGCTAAGCCGACGACCGAAGCACAGCCGGCTTGAACGCCGGGTTAGGTTCGGCTGACATTTAGGTACTTCTTAAACTTCTGGTGAGCTGGATCAAATTGCGCTGAGAGCCAGACCAACTCTTCGTCCATACCGTCAGAAACCTTTTGATGGTCATACCCTTTAGGTTTCGGTTGTGTGTAATCGCGATACTCACCAGACCAATACTGGAGCTTTACGCCTCGTTGGTAGATTTCTTCAATGTAAGCCGGAATGTCTGGCCCGAAGAGAAAGTCGGCTTCTGATACGGCCCGCTTAAACTTCAATAGATCGTCGTAGCTGGCTTTCGCATCTCGAACAATGATGCTGAGAATTTGCCGCACCTCTTCATACACCTTTAGCCGACGATCATAGCGGTCTAGGTGAAGTTTCAGTTGATTCGTTTTCCATTGCTGCCACGCGATATATGTAGCGACTATAGCGATGACAGGCGTCAAAAGCGCCTTTGAAAATTCTGCTATTTCAGTCATGCACATATTAAGAACCTAACAAAGAAAATAGTAGGGTCAGTCTCGACATAACCCAATGAATCGCAGGTTCAAGCTTTAAGCGGCAAGCCGCATCAGTGTAATTCGCGGACGGTTGAGTCTTGCTGCCTGCCAATGCTCATAGTCATCCTGCATTCCATCCACATTTCCAAGGAACAACGGGGTCAGGTCGTAATCAGACTCAACCACCGACCCTACAATGAAAGCACCTGTATCTTGAATCGATTCGTCAAAGTATAGGAACGCCACAAAACACCAATTTACACATGAGTTTGTAAAAATTATTTTTATACGATCATTCCCGCCGCCACAGTAT
>JBKJQT010000168.1:0-3089 GCA_046593855.1 Candidatus Nitrotoga sp.
ACCGTAGATCGCCCCGGTTGGTTCACCATGCGGGCTGCGCAAGTCAGGCATTGCATGGAATGCGCGATAAAGATAAGACGAGCCATCAACCAGCAGCAATGTTTTCATTTTTTGTAAAAGGGTTCTTCAATCATGAGCAATCAGTCCAAACTGCCTTCTTCGAAATTACCGGAAGTATGGAATTCAAAAGAGGCATGGCGTGTATTCGGCATTATGTCAGAGTTCGTCTCTGCCACTGACCGACTGAACATCATCCAGCCGGCCGTCAGCATTTTCGGTAGCGCTCGCACCAAGCCGAATCATCCATATTACAAAAAAGCCGAAGAAATTGCGCGGCTACTATCCGATGCGGGTTTTTCCGTTATTTCGGGCGGAGGACCCGGCGTTATGGAAGCGGCCAACAAGGGCGCATTCTATGGCAAGTCACCCAGTGTAGGGCTGAACATCCAATTACCGCACGAGCAGCACAATAATCCCTACCAAAATATCAGCCAGACTTTCCAGCACTTTTTTGTACGCAAGGTTATGTTCGTTAAATTTGCCAGTGCTTATGTGGTCATGCCGGGCGGTTTCGGTACGCTAGACGAACTGATGGAAGCACTCACTCTGGTGCAAACAGGCAAGACACGCCGCATTCCCATCATTCTGGTGGGAAGTGAATTTTGGCGCGGCATGCTGGACTGGTTCAGACAAACATTGCTCACCGAAGGCATGATCAATCCGCAGGACATGGATTTGATTCAGGTGATCGATAATTCAGCAGAAGTAGTCAGCGCCATTTTCAATCATTATGAGACCCGCGGCTTTGAGCTTTCCGAGGCTGAGCGTGAAATGCAGTTGAACTTGTGAAGGGCGCAAAAATGTTGGAACAAGCACAAAGAAAGGGACGTTTTAAACAGTCTTTTCCTTGCTTATCGGCTAGAATGCAGCCATGGAAAATCTCCGGGGGAATATGATGCGCCTGATTATCACCTTATTCCTGAGCGGCCTGCTCAGCACAGCCTCCGCCGCACCGTTGCAGCTACCTGGTTTGCAACCATTGACAGCACCACCCCCGCTTGATGCCAACACCCCTGATGCTAATTTGTTGCCATTGCCACTCCAGTTGCCCAAATTGCCCATTGATGACGACGCGCAGGACGCTGCTCTGGGTCAGGAAAAAATCACTCCCATCAAGCCGGCAGAACAGACCGTGGAAGAATTTCGCGCGGGCGGAAAACTTTATATGATCAAGGTTACCCCGAAAGTTGGATCACCCTATTATTTGGTGGATGACCTTGGCGATGGTAAATTTTCACATTATCAAAATCTGGATCCAGGTTTTCGTCCACCACGCTGGATTATCCATAGATTCTGATACGAGTTCCGAAATATGGCAGTTTTTACCCGTGTCACTGAGCCAGAACTTATCTCTTGGTTGGACGATTATTCGCTAGGCCAAGTGCTGGATTTGCAAGGTATCGCCTCAGGTATAGAAAACACCAACTACTTTGTCACTACCAGCAATGGCCGCTTCGTGCTGACGCTGTTCGAAAAACTTGCTGCCAACGAACTGCCGTTCTACCTCAATCTAATGTCTCATTTGGCCCATCACGACGTTCCTTGCCCCAGCCCAGTGGCCAATCGACATAACCAATTCTTAAGCGAACTGAATGGCAAGCCTGCGTGCATTGTCAGTCGTTTGCCAGGCAAGTCGTTGATGAATCCAGGGGTGATCCACTGTGCCGCTATAGGCAGGATGCTGGGCCACTTACACAATACAGCACAGAGCTTTGCGGAAACCATGCCCAACGCACATGATGCAATCTGGCGTGCGCGTGCCGCGCAACAGGTAACACCGTTTCTATCGCCGCAGGACGCAGCGCTATTGGAAAGCGAAGTTGCATTCCACGGAAAACACACGCTTGCCGCGCTACCGCAAAGCGTGATTCACGCTGACCTATTTCGCGACAACGTACTGTTTGATGGTGAGCGCATCGGTGGCCTGATCGATTTCTATTTCGCCTGTAACGACAGTCTCTTGTACGATGTGGCCATCACCGTAAATGACTGGTGCATGGGCGTAGACAGTATTCTTGACGAAGCGCGCACTCAAGCCCTGTTGCAGGCCTACCATGCGTTGCGCCCAATGCAAAAAGAAGAACATATTGCGTGGCCCATTGCGTTACGGGCAGCAGCGCTTCGTTTCTGGCTATCGCGCCTCTACGATATGCACTTGCCACGTGAAAATGAACTAATACACGCGCACAATCCAGATCAATTTAAATACATTCTGCAACGGCACATCGCCGCAAACAGTAATGTTATTTGGTTATAACGAGGCAAACATGGAGGCACGAAAAGTAAATATTGCCAATGGCTGGCTGTGGATAAAGCAGGGGTACTGGTTATTCAAAAAGAGTCCCGTACTGTGGGTGGTTCTAGCAACCATCGGGGTAACCGGGCTACTCGGTATTTCTACCATCCCGGTAATCGGCGATCCCTTAGCCACACTATTATTCCCAGTACTACTCGCGGGCTATATGTGTGGTTGCCATGCGCTGGAGCATGACAAAGAACTCGAGCTATCGCATTTGTTCGCTGGATTCCACAACAATACTTCACAACTAGTCACATTAGGCGGCATCAGCTTGATTAGCCAAATGCTGATATTAGGCATAATGAAGCTCACCGGCGGCGCTACTCTGGTAAGTATCCTGATGAGCGGCAAGCCAGTGAACAACCCAGAAATACTAGCGCAAGCCGCTACGGGCGCAGGCATTGCACTGATGTTGGGCATGGCATTGTTCAGCCTGCTACTGATGTCAATGCAGTTTGCTCCGATGCTGATAATCTTTGAGAAAATGTCGCCTATTGACGCACTGAAAACCAGCCTGTTAGCCTGTCTACGTAATATCCTCCCGCTGTCGTTGTATGGCGGGATAATGTTACTTTTCATGCTGATCGCCTCCATGCCAGTGATGCTGGGCTGGCTGGTTTTAATGCCCATGATGATTAGTTCAATGTACGCTATCTATCGTAATTTATTTCCGACTCCAACAGAAATAGCCATGGCTCTTGAAGGCGAAATAATTACACGCGACCAGTAA
>JBKJQT010000231.1:0-4124 GCA_046593855.1 Candidatus Nitrotoga sp.
TTTGCGCTGGTGCGGATAAAGCGGTTCCCCGGTGGTACATACCACTTTGAGCGAGGGCAACCTGAGCCTGATGCCACGTTCCCCGGCGTGCGCCGCCAGCAGAGCCAAGCTGCTAGCGTAACCGTAAATGCATTTGGGCCGGAACCCGCGAATGGCTTCGATGTAGGCATCCATATTGGCCACCGACATGTCGAAAGCGTTTAACACCAGCTGGTTGAGCAGCCGGTCCCGCAACGCCTTGATATGGCCGGTTTTGTTCAACTCGACCGGCGCGCCCCAGAGATAGACTTCCCGGTCACCCACCTCGACGCCCCACCAGCTCCGCGCACGTATGCGCCCGGCGGCATCAGAGGCTTGGCGCAGGCGTCCATAGTGAAAGATTAACGGCTGGCCGCTAGAACCGCCCGTATTGTATTTGAAGGCGCCGCCGGGAATGTCGTGCCAGACCAGTTGCTCGATGTTGCGGGTGGCGTCCTGCTTGGTCATGGTGGGCAAGTGGCGCAGTGCTTCCAGGCTGAGCGGTGTATCACTTCGCGGCTCCAAACCGGCGGCGTGAATGCGCTCGGCATGCCATGGACTATGTTGTTCTGCTGACTGGAGCAGTAGCTTGAGTTTGTGCATCTGTAAATGTTCGACCTCTGCGCGAGACATCCATTGACTCTTTTCCAGCTCGTTCAGGTAGCCGAAAGTGGGGCGCTGCATCAGCCGTTCATGTAGAGGAAACAGGGTATGCGCTATCAACCCGGTATAGAGATTGGCCATATTTATTTTCCATTTTGGGTAACAGCCAACGTCCCCCCATCCAGTGCCATTTTGTACGCCAAAAAGAGTTCTTCTCGTACGTTTTTCCACGCGAATCGGCGGGCATGATTCAGACCATCTTGAATCAAGCGTTCTCGCAACGATTCATCACTTAGCACGCGTAGCACAGCCTCGGCCATCCGCTCTGGATTACGTGGTGGCACCAGCAATGCGGTCTTGCCGTCTTCCACCAGAAAGGGTATACCGCCGACATCGGTGCTGACCACCGGCACACCGCTTGCCAATGCTTCTAAAATCGAGATCGGCATATTGTCTGCCAGACTGGGATTAAGAGCGATATCTGCCTCGCGATAAAGTACGGGCATGTGCTCGTTATCTATTTGACCTGCAAACACTACAGCATCGGCCACTCCCAGTTCCCTTGCCATCGCTTCCAATTTCGCGCGCTCTGGGCCGGAACCAGCAATAGTCAAACGCGCTTCAGGAATGGATTCACGCACAATACGAAATGCTTTCAGCGCGGTGGTGTTGTCGTACAGAAGTTCTAGATTACGCGCCACCACGATATGCGGTGTCGAAAGGCTTCGTTTGCGCGAATGGTTAGGTATGAAGCGGCTTAAATCGACAATATTAGGTACTATGTGAGTGAGGAAATTTCGATTCGCGAATATTTTTTCCAGGAAACCGGAAGGCACGATGATTATATTGACTTGCCTCAGCGTCGGCTGTACCCAGGCAAATGCCCGAGTGAAAAAATCGTCCGCCTCGCCACCACGGTAATTGACTAACACTGCTTTGCCGCGTAATTTTGCGACCCACACTGCCGGTGCTGCAAATAAGTGCCAGGACCAGCCGGAGTTGGCCATGATATGAAATAAATCGACTCTACCTGCAGCGTGCCATAAATGGAACAAGTACGGCATCAAGCGAGCCACGGCACGCAGTCCTTTGATGTGGCCGACAAAGCGTGGCCGGTAGGGGGTGTTCACTGGGACAAGCTCTACGTTGACTCCTTCTTGCTTTAATAGTGTAGCCAGTTGCCAAGTCTGGTTGGCCATACCGCCCGAAGGTGGCGGTAACGGCCCAACGAGGGCAATTTTTAAATCTTGAATTCGCATCTTGATTATTCCGTCGCCTTGTCGGTTAAGCGTCTGTAAACGTCGCAATAGCAAGCTACGGACACTTTCCAGTTACGCTCAGTCTCGACAAAGCGCCGCCCGGCGGCTTTCATCGCCGGCCAGCGCTCGGGCGTGCTAAGCAAATCGAGCACCTTGTTCGCTAGGTCTTGCGGAGACTCGGCTTTGAACAGCACGCCCGTTTCGCCATCACGAATTAGTTCTCTGTGACCGCCCACGCTGGAAGCTACAAACAAACGACCCTGTGCCATTGCTTCCAGCGGCTTCAACGGCGTAACTAATTCAGTGAGACGCATTGAGTGGCGCGGATAAACGAGTAGATCCACTAGGTCGTAATAGCGGTTCACATCACTGTGAGGCACTCGCCCGGTGAACACAACCTTATCTGTAATGCCGAGTTGGCGAGATTGCTGTTTCAATGCTGCTTCTTGTGGCCCACCACCTACCAACAATACACGTATATCCGGCATTTGAGTGAGTATGCGCGGTAACGCAGTTAGCAACAAATCCAGTCCTTCATAGGCATAAAATGAGCCTATGAAGCCGAGGACACGGTAGCCTGCCAGACCTAATTGCTGTTGAAGTACGCTATCCGGTGTGCTTTCAAAGGAAAATTTTTCAATATCCACGGCATTGGGGATGACAGTAACTTTTTGGGCCGAAATGCCACGCATCACAATATCGTTGCGTAAACCTTCACAGATCGTAGTAATGGCATCCACGCGCTTGAAAGCATAGGTTTCAAGCGCACGAGTGAGGCGGTAACGTATACCCTGTTCTTTGCTGGTGCCATGATCTACCGCTGCATCTTCCCAGAACGCACGAACCTCATAGACCACTGGAATGCCCAAGCTACGGCCAACGCGTAAAGCAGCAATGGCATTCAGAGCAGGGGAGTGTGCATGTAAAATGTCCGGTTTAACGATTCTGGCTACTTTATCAAGACGATGAGTAAGACTGTTAATGACGGAAATCTGGTTCAATAAAGGTACTTTCGCCATTTGAGTCATAGCATGGTGTGTACGGAAAAAATGCCAGCCATCGATATTCTCTTCGCTTGCGCTACAGACACCCTGCTTTGGGCTAGTTAGGTGAGCGGTTTCCCATCCCAAAGCACGTTGTTCTTTAAGAATAGAGAGAGTGCGAAAAGTATAGCCACTATGCAACGGAATGGAGTGATCGAGGATATGTAGGATGCGCATTGCTTTTTTAAATTGTTTGCGATTTTTTAAATGGTGGATTCAAGTTTGAAGTGCAGTAATTAATATCGGCTTGGTATGGTGCGCCTTTGCTTGAAGAGTGCCTCTCCAGATTTTTAATTTAGTATCTTGTATATCATTCAATTAGGTCACGCGCGTTATTAATTTGTCCGCGGTAAGCATCAAAAATTTTGCGCAGAGCATCGGTCATCGAAATGACTGGCTTCCATTCCAGTTCTTCGCAGGTGTTGGTGATCTTGGGAACACGGTTTTGCACGTCTTGGTAGCCATTGCCGTAATAGATTGCCGCTGTGGTTGTTATTAGTTGCACCTTGCTCGCAGAATTACGGTACTCAGGGTATTCCTGGGCCAGTTTCAGCATCATGGTAGCCAAGTCACGGATGGAATAGTTGTTGACCGGGTTGCCAATGTTATAAATCTTGCCGGAAGCGATACCATCCTTGTTTGCAATGATCTTCATCAGTGCGGCTATACCATCGTCGATATAAGTGAATGCGCGTTTTTGTTGCCCACCGTCTACCAGACTTATGTTTTCTCCGCGCACGATGTGGCCGAAGAACTGTGTCAGCACGCGCGAACTTCCTTCTTTAGGCGTGTGGATCGAATCCAGTCCAGAACCGATCCAGTTAAATGGACGGAAGAGGGTAAAGTTCAATCCCTGTTCCATTCCATAGCCCCAAATTACGCGATCCATCAATTGTTTGGCACAGGAATAAATCCACCTTGGTTTATTGATCGGGCCGCAGATTAGCTCAGAATTTTCGGGGTCAAATTCCTCATCGTGACACATGCCATATACTTCAGAAGTTGACGGAAATATTAGGTGTTTCTTGTGTTTCACAGCTGCGCGCACGATAGGTAGATTAGCTTCAAAATCCAACTCAAATACACGCAGCGGCTCCTTAACATAAGTGGAGGGCGTAGCAATTGCCACCAACGGTAAAATCACGTCGCACTTTTTTACATGATATTCCATCCATTCTTTGTTGATGGTGATGTCACCTTC
>JBKJQT010000278.1:0-2836 GCA_046593855.1 Candidatus Nitrotoga sp.
CTGAGCGCAGTAAAAACCTGGCATTGCAATCCGCCCAGACGCAACGGCCAGCCAGTTCGGGCAATCGCCATGCAACCATTTAACTTTATAGTGCCAGGAGATTGAACTAATGGAAAAAGGACTCGGTTTCTCACACTTTCTCTCCCAGGTCGATGACATCGGCATTGGCGTCCTTGTATTATTGCTTGCGCTGTCAATGGCGAGTTGGTATCTCATATTCACCAAAACTGTTGCCAATTTTCTGGCTGCGCGCCGCGCAGAGACTTTTCTCAAGCGCTTCTGGAATGCCAATTCTTTACAAGAGGTAAATGCGACCCTGACCGTCAATTCGATTGACAACGCCTTCGCGCAGCTCGCACAACTAGCGCTGGATGCCACTCTCGAGTCGGAAACACGCGGTTTGAAGCACCTCGCAATTACGGGTGGTGGCACAAGCGAGTTCATTACCCGCGTCCTACGCAATAGCATCGAACAAGAAGCTGCGCGCGTTGAAAGTGGCCTCACAATGTTAGCCTCAGCTGGCTCGGCTGCACCCTTTATAGGCCTGTTCGGCACGGTTTTAGGTATATATCATGCGCTGGTGCAAATCGGCATTTCCGGCCAAGGGACGCTGGACAAAGTGGCTGGACCGGTAGGTGAGGCACTAATAATGACGGCGTTGGGGTTGGCAGTGGCGATACCGGCAGTGTTGGCCTACAACGCATTTGTGCGGCGCAATCGTTTATGGCTGGCGCGCCTAGATGCCTTCGCTCATGACCTCTTCGCGCTCGTCACCGTCGGCGTCAAGTCCAATAGTTCTGCGGACGATGAGCGTCCGTCACATATGGTTGAACCCACCGAAAGGAGACCGTAATGGCATTTGGCAACTTGAGCAGTAATCGGCAGACACCCTTGGCCGATATCAATGTAGTGCCGCTGGTGGACGTCATGTTAGTGCTACTGGTGATATTCATAATTACTGCACCGTTGCTCACAAATTCAGTGAAGATCGAATTGCCTAAAGCGTCTAGCACCCCGAATATAACGCAATCAGAGCATATCGAATTTGGCATTCGCGAAGATGCCAGTTTATTTTGGAACGGTGAGCCTGTCGCACTGGACCAATTAACACCGCGATTTGCCGCGGCGGTAAATCAGCATCCTAATACCGAGCTGCATATCCTTGCCGACAAGCATGTTCATTACGAAAATGTAGCGAAGGTAATGTCCATTGCGGCGAAAGCCGGGGTGGTGCGAATAGGATTCATTACTGATCCATCGCCATAGTAACTTCTCGCGGCTCTGGTGCAAATTTTGCCATGAGCTAACAACGTGTAACTCCATTTTTTCAACGTACCTTAAATTCTCCCTATGTGGTTTGGACGAAAACTCACCAACCCGAACAGTATTACGTTCGATACATCGATATTCAATTATTAAGGTTTTATCTAAAATTAAAATAAGCAATTTGCTTATTCACAATTTATAGCGATCTCCCTACCATGTGATCCTGACCAGTGTATTTAGCGCTAAGGAGACACAGTGAATCCTGTAGGGACTGAAGTTGGCAATCTTGGTTTGTTTACCGAAGGCGTCGCGACTTTTGTAACTAATGCGCCCGGTTCAAGAACATTTTCATTCCAAATCCAAAATTGGACATTAGTCCGTACCCTACAAAACAGACGTTTCATTACGCTACAGAGATTACCTGCATCTTGCACCCTCCTTCAATCTTTGTTAAGGTTGGCCGCATCATGCAACTTTCCCGTGTTCTTTTCCCGCTACTGCTTACCTTGTTGCTGCTTTTTGCCCAGCAAGGCGGCGCTATGCATGCTCTGCACCATGCTCTTGCGGAGCATGATCAGCAGCATGACAAGCACGCACCGCATTCATCGGCATGCGGACATTGTGCGGCTTACACACAACTGGGCGGCGTGCTTGGCAGCTCTTCCCATTCCTTCGCAGTTACCGCCATTCCCAGCGAAACGTTACAGCTTAACACCGTTACATTCCGTTCCAACCAACCTCTTATCGCCGTCGCGCGCGGCCCGCCCGGTCTTTTCCAAGAAATCGCATAAGACCGCCCCGTGTAACACGGGATCATGTCATTCATTTTTGGAGAATTGCTATGTTTAAGCACGTCATCTATGCGGCACAGCGTGCGCCGTTGTTCACCCATGCAGTTTATTTAATATCCCTGCTATTCCTGGCCTTCGCGGCATCCCCTAATGTTCATGCGGCTGATTCCATGCTGAGTGTCACTTGCAATGATGAGGACATGGGTGCCGAAGTGTTTATCAACAACAAATTGAAGGGCAAATGCCCATTAGATTTAACAGTGCCCGCGGGCAATTTGACACTAAAAGTTCAAAAGAAAGTGGATGCTTTTAGTGCTCGCGTATTCGAGCAGGGAGTAAGAGTGGGCAAAGGCGTGGACAAAACTATCAAAGTGCTATTAGGTGCTGCGCAACTCAACGCCAAAGGCAAGCAGCGCCAAGCCAGGCGACTGAGCCCGGAGCAAGCCGAGATGAAGAAACCAAGGAAAGAAGGCAAGCCCGAAACTGTGGCGATTCCAGCCCCTACCTTTGTCAATACCAAACCTGTCGTTGTGCCGCCGGTCATCGTAGCCGCCCCGGCCGCAATCACTCCTCCCGTCATTCTGCCGCCGCAGATTGTAGTTACAGAACAAGCAGCAAATGAGCCTATCGTTATGCCGCCGGTTGTTGTAACCGCCAACCCGTTGGGAAGTGCCCTGTTTGATCTTGTATCCCCGGTCTCTGTGCTGAGCGGCAAAGATTTATCGTTTCGACAAGAGAGCACTTTAGGTGAAACGCTCTCCAAGCTTCCTGGTATCAGT
>JBKJQT010000281.1:0-5487 GCA_046593855.1 Candidatus Nitrotoga sp.
CATACATCAAGTGGTTCGTCTTACCCCCAATATTGTCGAAGTGATCGTCAAGGCCCCTGCCGCGGCGCGCAGCTTTCAACCGGGGCAATTTTATCGTCTACAGAATTACGAAACTCAGGCCGCACAAGTCGAGGGTACGCGTATGGTTATGGAAGGTTTAGCCTTGACCGGCGCTTGGGTTGATGCCGAGCAAAACTTGCTTTCTACTATTGTGCTGGAAATGGGCGGTTCGTCGCAGTTATGTCAAATGCTGAAGCCAGGAGAACCGGTAGTGCTCATGGGGCCAACCGGTACACCCACTGAAATTGCTCCGGGAGAAATAGTGTTGCTGGCTGGCGGAGGCTTGGGCAACGCCGTACTATTTTCTATCGGCAAGGCATTCCGCAGCGCCGGATCTAAAGTTCTTTACTTTGCCGGCTACAAAAAAATGATAGACCGTTACAAGGTGGAAGATATCGAAATGGCCGCCGATGTGGTGATTTGGTGCAGCGATGAAGCGCCCGGATTTATACCGAATCGTCCCCAAGATCGAACTTATGTAGGTAATATCGTGCAAGCCATCAAAGCCTATGCCAGCGGCGAATTGGGGCAGCCAGGCATTGCGGTGAATCAGGTCGACCGCATCATTGCGATTGGTTCAGACAGGATGATGGCAGCCGTTGCGGCGGCCCGTCATAGCGAACTAAAACCCTATATGAAACCGGATCACCACGCATTTGGTTCCATCAATTCACCTATGCAATGCATGATGAAAGAGATTTGCGGCCAGTGCATTCAGGAGCACTTCGATATATCGACCGGGGAAAAGACCTATGTATTCTCCTGTTTCAACCAGGATCAAAGACTAGACTGCGTAAATTTCCCCGGGTTGAATGCCCGGCTCAAGCAAAATACCGTGCAGGAAAAACTTACCGCACAATGGATAGCGCATTGCCTAGAGCAAGATGACATATTGACAGGCACATCTTGATGATAAAATTATTTAATTATGGGTTCATGTGCCCGGTATACCCGGGCATTTTTAAAAGAGGAGATGTTTCATGCGTATAGGCATTCCTACGGAAACGCACGCAGGTGAAACACGGGTCGCGGCAACGCCCGAAACGGTAAAAAAAATGCTGGCCGCTGGTCATGCAGTCATGGTGCAACTGGGTGCCGGAGCAGGTGCAAGTATTCCCGACGCAGACTATCAGGCAGCAGGTGCCACCTTGGTCAGCGCCGCAGAAGTTTATGCTCAAGCGGAGATCATGCTTAAAGTGAAAGCTCCGACTGGAGACGAGCTGGCAAAGCTAGCCGCCAAAACTGTGCTGATCGGCTTACTTTCGCCTTCTCAGACGGAGTTGGTTACAGCCTACGCCAAGCAGGGCATCACCGCTTTTGCCATGGAAAAACTGCCGCGCACGTCACGTGCGCAGGCTATGGATGTACTATCCTCGCAAGCTAATATTGCCGGATATAAGGCGGTGCTGGTGGCGGCTAATTTATATAAACGATTTATGCCAATGTTAATGACGGCTGCCGGAACTGTGAAGGCGGCACGCGTGGTGATATTAGGCGTGGGTGTGGCTGGTTTGCAAGCTATCGCCACCGCCAAGCGCATGGGTGCGATAATTGAGGCCTCCGATGTACGTCCTGCAGTGAAAGAACAAGTGGAGTCTCTGGGAGCCAAGTTCATTGATGTGTCTTATGAAACGGATGAGGAACGAGAAATTGCCCAAGGCGTTGGCGGCTATGCCCGCTCCATGCCTGCCAGTTGGATGGAACGTCAGAAGGTGGAGGTTGCCAAACGTGTGGCACAAGCCGATATTGTCATTACGACTGCATTGATTCCGGGTAAGACCGCACCAGTGCTGGTGACTGAAGATATGGTCAAATCCATGAAACCAGGCTCCGTGATCGTAGATATGGCTGTTGAAGCAGGCGGCAATTGTCCGCTGTCCGAGTTAGGGAAGACGGTGGTTAAGCATGGCATCACGTTGGTGGGTGAAGACAACCTGCCCGCTTTGGTTGCTGCGGATGCCAGCGCTTTATATGCACGCAATCTATTGAATTTTCTAAATTTACTATGCGACCCCAAAAGCGGCGGAAAGATGAACATCAACCGTACTGACGACATTATCGCCGGATCGCTGTTGTGTATCGACGGAGAAGTGGTTATTAAATAAATACATTAACCCCTCCCCCTCAGAAAATGAGCTGGGAAAGGTTAAGACTTGCCAACCTCAACATAGGAGTTGTGAAATGAGTAGTGCAATTGATCCCGTCATTATTAATCTAACCGTATTCGTATTGGCCGTGGTGGTCGGCTATCACGTAGTATGGAATGTCACGCCTGCGCTACATACACCGCTAATGGCAGTGACCAACGCAATTAGCGGCATTATTATCGTCGGTGCCATGCTGGCAGCGGGACCCGAGCAACTTGATGTCGGCACGGTAATGGGGTTAGTCGCAGTTATGCTGGCGGCAGGTAATGTATTCGGTGGTTTTCTGGTAACACAGCGCATGCTGAGCATGTTCAAAAAGAAAAGTAAATAGCCCCGTACGTCGATGCTCAGACGCAAAAAGGTACAGCAGAGCGATATCAGCCATTAATTTGGAGTGGTTCCCTACTTTTTTATTGAGCATCACTATGCTTAACCTGACTTGCGAGTTCTTGCGAGGTAAAGCAGTTACAAAAAAATAATCAAGGAAAAATTATGTCGGCAAATTTTGTTGCATTAGCCTATCTGATCGCCGCAGTTCTTTTTATCCTGGCGCTGAAAGGCTTGAGTTCTCCCATTTACGCACGGCGTGGAAACATGTTTGGCATGATAGGCATGGCCATTGCGGTGCTCACCACACTGACTATCACTCAGAACCTGATTTATATTTCGCTTGCCATCATCGTGGGCGGAGCAATAGGTGCGGTGGTCGCCCGGCGCATTCAAATGACTGCCATGCCGGAATTGGTAGCGGCAATGCACTCGCTGGTCGGTCTGGCGGCGGTACTGGTCGCCATGTCCGCGTTTTATAATCCAGTCGCCTACGGCATCTCACCGCTGCACGTCAGCAACCTGATTGAGTTATTCATCGGCACGTTTGTTGGTGCGATTACATTCACGGGTTCCATCATTGCTTTTGGAAAACTGTCCGGCAAGCTCGGCAGCAAGCCGCTGCATTTTGCTGGGCAGCACTGGTTCAACCTGTTCCTAGGTATCGTGATGATCGCTTTCGGCATCATATTCATTTATACGCAAAGCTGGACTCCATTCCTGATCATGATTGCTCTGGCGCTGTCACTGGGGGTATTACTGATTTTGCCGATTGGTGGAGCGGACATGCCAGTCGTGGTATCCATGCTTAACTCTTATTCCGGATGGGCGGCAGCGGGCATTGGCTTTACCCTGAATAATAATATGCTGATTATTGCCGGTTCGTTAGTCGGCAGCTCTGGCGCGATTCTTTCTTACATTATGTGTAAGGCAATGAACCGCTCTTTCTTCAATGTAATTCTTGGTGGCTTTGGTGGTGGTGAGGGTGCTGTGGGAGCAGGAGAGGTCGAGCAGCGGCCAGTACGTAGCGGTAGTGCAGATGACGCTGCGTTCTTGATGGGCAATGCGGATAGCGTCATCATCGTCCCCGGCTATGGTCTAGCTGTGGCACGGGCACAACATGCAATCAATGAAATGGCCCAGCATTTGATCGAGAAGGGCGTGAAAGTACGTTATGCCATCCACCCTGTGGCCGGACGTATGCCGGGGCATATGAATGTTTTATTGGCTGAAGCTGAAGTACCTTACGATCAAGTATTTGAAATGGATGAGATCAATAACGAATTTTCCGATACTGATGTGGTGCTGGTCATCGGTGCCAACGATGTGGTGAATCCTGCAGCCAAGACCGACCCGAACTGTCCTATTTATGGCATGCCGATCATTGATGCGCACAAGGCGCGTACTATTCTAGTAGTCAAACGCAGTATGGCTGTCGGCTATGCTGGACTGGACAATGATTTGTTCTATTTAGACAAAACCATGATGGTGTTTGGCGATGCCAAAAAAGTAGTGGAAGATATCATCAAAGCGTTGCAGCACTAAGTTAATACTTGATTCCATTTAAGGATAATATCCCGGTTTACCGGGATATTATTTTAGGCCTCACTAATAGCGCAGAGTTTTGCAAATATCTTCTAACAAAGTCAATATTTTAAACAACGCGATGTAGCAGAGAAGATAGAACCTGGATTTTAGAGATACCCTAAATTACATCGCGTTCCATAACCCATGCCACATAAAAAACCGAATTACTTATGCATTCAGGAAATCATGGAGTGCCTTCAAGTATTTCTACAAATTGTCGTAAGGTAATATTCAAGATAATTATTCATGAGATACAAAAAGTGATTTTTTAATGATCCCTAAGAGTAACTATGTTCAGCGTTCAGCCACACTACAATTATGGGGTTTTCATACAAAATTATGATGCTAAATTATTAACGTGATGAAGCCATTCGCTGCATCACGCTTTAATCCTATTCAGCAGCTATTATCATGGTCTCCTGCTATCCGATTTCTACCATGGTTGGTAGTGGTTGTTTCTTTGGCTATAACCCATCAGTTATGGAAAAATGCCCACTTCGAAGCTGTACGGGAGTTGCAATATGATTTCGATTTCCGTTTACTCGATGTCAGCAACCGCATTGAACAACGCATGCAATCTTATGAACAAGCGCTGCGGGGTACACAAGGTTTATTCGCAGCTTACATCAGCGTAGAGCGCGACGAATTCCATGCCTATATCGTTGCTCAACATATTGTGGAGAGCTTCCCTGGTATACAAGGTGTAGGGTTTTCGCTGATCCTCCCTACAACAAAACAAGATAAACACACGGCCACCTCCTCCAAGGAAGGCCTCCCCGCATATCCCATCCCTCCAAAAGAGAAGCAAGACATCACCACCTCAATTGTCTACATCGAGCCATCCTCAGAGGGTAATCGACGTACTTTTGGGTACGACATGTATTCCGATTTGGTGCGACGTGCCGCAATGGAGCAAGCGCGTGACAACAATAAAGCCGTTATCACCGACAAGACGAAACTGATACTGGAAAATAGCGAAAGCGCGCAGGCTGGTTTTCTGATGTATCTGCCTATTTATAAAAATGGGACTCCCTATGCAACCTTGGCTGAGCGCCGCACCAACCTTGTTGGCTGGGTCTCTGCTCTGTTTCGGATGGATGACCTTATGCGTGGGATTCTCGGTGCGCATATTCCTGACATCGACATCAAAATCTACGACGGCGAAGAGATGTCGAGTAAGACTCTAATGCATGCTGCCGGCGGCAGCATCAATAAAAACGACATCAAGATGGACCCGCTCTTTCATGCTTCGAAGCGCCTAGAAATTGCTGGCCACACCTGGACTGTAGCTATTAGCTCTCTCCCCAGCTTTGAGGCACAGTTAGTCAAAGCAAAGACTCAATCCATTGTCGTGATTGGCTTGGCT
>JBKJQT010000344.1:0-2937 GCA_046593855.1 Candidatus Nitrotoga sp.
CAGTTTTTCGAGTTCTGCCGACATTACTTGGAAATCTTCGGTTTTCATCGTAACACCTATCTCATTGTTTGATAGGGCGATAGTATAGACCTCTATTTAACTGTGACATAGCCTTTACTATTGACGTAGCAGAGCGAGAACTTGTCGCATCGCTATGCCGCTTGGTCTCAAAGGCATTGTACCCAGCCAATTCGACATTTGATTGGAATCCGGATGCAGAGCGGTTCACTGGCAAGTAAACAAGCGGCGTAGCAAGTGGTGCCAATTCAAACTCTTCGCGAAGGCTTCCATCCATTTCGAACATTTTCAAGTACTGCAAAAAGCTTGAACTTGAATTTTCGACACCTTGCAAATTACCGTTAAAAACGCGATACACGAACCGTGTTCCCTCGGTGATTTCATCTAGCTTCCATAATTTTGCATTCAATAAATTGAAGTTTACGTACTTCTTGCTAGCTAGTTCCGTGAGTCGCTCGGCATCATTCTGCATCGAATGCATATTTTCCAAGTCCCTTGAGGTAACCTCAACCTCTATATCTACTATTTGATCACGGCCAGCACCCTCACTATGTCGCTCCAAAATCATATTGTTTAAAACGTCATTTTGACGGAACTCGTATCGGTTTGGCTGTTCTGGAGTCGGCGCATGAGCCGCATACATAGATGCAAAAAGATGCCGACGAAGCATGATCACTATAGTATCGAGAAGGTTTGTTTTGCCGCCGCCATTTGGACCGATGACAATAGTAATCGGTCCATCAAGCATTAACTCTGCGCGATCAAGAAAACTTCTTACATTTTCAATTGCCACTCTTTTAACGAGCATTGTGATCTTTCAGTTCACGCCATTACTTTGCGGCTGTGCTTAGGGTTAATTGCAGATTGATTGCTACAATTTGCTTTGATGTGTTCCAGCAACGCGCTACAAGTTGGCCAGTTTTCGCAGCGGCAAGCTGGGCCAACAATTCGGAAAGCTGGCGTAATTTGAGCAAACAAGTATTGGGATCTTCTGCGAAATATTTTTCCGCCAACATGCCCAAGCGCAATAGTTGCTCGTCGTGCTGCTCCAAGTGAGCAAAGTTTGTCTGGGGCAGTTTGGACATTTTGCTGGTTGATTTTTGAAGCATCGGAAGCTAACACAAGCGTGGATATTACGATATGCCGAAAGGCTTAATTGAGTAAAATGAGAAAGTTCAGGGAATTAAAATTAGAACAGATGTATCTCAGTTAAGCCACGGCGGAAAATTTCCTGGTAATTAATAAGTTTTTTAATAAGCAAATGGGGATTATCCCTTTCATTTGGAGATAACCATGCAAGACCTACAAGAAGCCTGGATCGCATTTAAACTCGGCGGGATGATTATCCTGCCATTGTCTTTACTGGGGATAATCGCTTTAGCCATTATGCTGGAGAAGGCATTTCTCTATTGGCGTTATGCACGACTTTCATATGACTTGCTGAACCTTGTTGAAACTTATGGGTTCGCATGGGAAGACCTGGAAAAGATACTTTCCGGACTGAACGAGCGTCACTACTACAAGCGATTCTTTGAGGTGGTGATCGCCAACCGGCATCGACCTTCATGGTGGACTGAATCTCGTGCAGCGGATGAAGCCCTGGTGATTGAAACTTCCCTTGCACGTCGGTTATGGGTGTTAGAAACGATCGTCACCGCGGCTCCTTTGCTCGGACTGATGGGAACCATTATTGGAATGATGCATGCTTTCCAGATAATCGGCGGCAGCGGCATCGTCAATCCTACAGGAGTGACGGGTGGCGTGGCTCAGGCACTTATTGCAACTGCAGTCGGCTTATTAATCGCGCTGATTGCCTTATTTGGATTTAATTATTTTTCTCGTCTGCAATCACAAACAATGGATGAAATGGAGCGCCTTGGTACACGCTTGATTGATCACATCCGTCTGGATCAGCAGGTATAGCCCCCATGAAACTGCGTAAATCCAGAACGTATCGTAAGGGACGCATCGAGATCATTCCGATGATTGATGTGATGTTTTTCTTACTGGTGACATTCATGTTGTCTTCATTGTCGATGCAGAATCTTGATTCCCTGCAGGTGAATCTTCCCCAAGGAGAAGCCGAAAAATTAAGTGCTGACGCACCGGTAACTTTGACCCTGACGGGTGATAGCAAAATCTATATCAATCGTATTCCCGTAACACTGGAAACCCTGGCCACCACGCTCAAGCCGCTGTTACATGCTTCACAACAAAGCGTGGTCGTATCAGCGGACAATGAAGCACCGCAAGGCTTGGTAGTGCAGGCGATGTTACAGGCTCGATCCGCCGGCGCCCAACATTTTTTGATTGCGGTAAAACATAAATGACGTGGTAAGCATGCCCGAATCAAAATCGAAGGAGATTCGATTCTGGTGGCCAATACCACTGGCGGCCATCATTTGGCTGGTCATCGTTTGGGAATTTGGATATTTCCTGAGAGCACCCCAGGAAGAAATTGTTTCTTCGCCGCCAATTGATGCACGTTTTGTAGAATTACCCGACACAAAACCAGAGCAAGAATCGTCTACTCCAAAATCGAGTCCTCAGGATGAACCTAAGCCTAAAATTGAACCAAAGCCTGAACCCAAGCCTGAACCCAAGCCTGAACCCAAGCCTGACCTCAAGCCTGAACCCAAGCCCGAACCGAAAGCGGAGTCGGAGCCGCTCAAATCCGAACCCGCTCGATCCTCCCCCGCCGCCAAGCCCACCACGTCCGAACCTGCCGCGTCGGCCAGCGACCGTTTCGTCGTCCAAGTCGGCGCCTACAACGACCCCGAACGCCTGCGCGCCGCGCGCCAGAAGGTTGAAAAGTTGGGCTATAAAACCTACACGCAGGAGGTCGATTCGCCCACCGGCAAGCGCACCCGCGTGCGGGTTGGCCCCTTCGACAGTCGCCAGGAAGCGGATGCCGTCGCT
>JBKJQT010000068.1:0-5140 GCA_046593855.1 Candidatus Nitrotoga sp.
GTTAGCCCTTTTCGGGCTGGGATATTTCACCGTACGCTTGGCGCTGTCCGCCGTCCGCCTTCCCGCTTACGTGCGCCAGTTCCGTATTGAACGTGCTCACAGCAAAGGTCGCTCAGCCATGATGGAAGCGCTTGACGCGTTCTTCGAAGGGCGCTTTGCGGTGGCGGAAAAGGCTGCGGTACGCGCGATGGAATTAGGCGAAAATTCCGACCTCAACCCTGTCATTGCAGCACGTGCAGCACATGAGTTGCGTGAATTCGAGAGGCGAGATGCTTACCTGACTACAGCCGATAATAAGTCGGCAGGTGTTTCCATCATGCGCTTAATGGCGCAAGCCAAATTTAATCTCGATCAACATCAGCCTCAAGCCGCGCTTCAATCGCTGAAAGAGTTGCGCGAGAGCGGAGTAAAAGGACATGTCGGTGCGCTTCATCTTGAGCTTAGGGCACAGCAACAGGCGCGAAATTGGGATGCGATACTGGATATTGTAGATCAATTGGAAAAGCGCAGCGCAATGGACGTCGTCGCTGTTGCGCAGATACGCCAGCAAGCTTGGCTGGAAAAAATTCGCGCACACACGCTGGATGCTCCAGCGTTGCTGGCCATTTGGAAAAGTACCCCTGGCGAGTTCAAAAGGCGTCCTAAAGTTGTAGCGGCTGCTGCGCGTGCTTTCATCCATCACGGAGATTGTCGTGGCGCAAAGCAGATTATCACTGACAGATTAAACGCGGCATGGGATAGTGATTTAGTAATGCTATATGGGGAATGCCTGACTGGTGAAGCAGGGAGCCATATTGAACAGGCAGAGCGTTGGCTCAAGCAGCATCCTGACGATGCCGGATTGCTGCTGGTGCTGGGAAAGTTGTGTTTGCATCAAGGCTTGTGGAGTAAAGCACAAAACTATCTGGATGCCAGCAATAGCATTGCACCCAGTAGTGCTGCGTATACCGCACTCGGCCACCTGTCGGAGAAGTTGCAGCAACCAGACGAGGCATTTAAATATTTTCAGAAAGCAATGGCGCTGGCGCAAGGTAAATAAGCAAGCATAACCTGAATGAAATCGAATCTAAGAATCAAATGTACTGAGCTAAGAACACCTCTGGAAGTTTTTGATAGATGACTATATGTTTCTAATTTTTATTATCTTCGAATCGACTTGAATTAAATAACGTGGACAATTTTTTTGCTGTCGCCACGATGTCCTCTGCGCCAAATAAAGCTGAAATCACCGCCAGCGCATCTGCACCTGCATGCACTAACGATGCAGCATTGTTCAGGGTGATACCGCCTATTGCTACCAGCGGTACGGGAAGTTCGGCGCGCGCCTGCTGCAATAGCTCAATATCTGCCACTTCAGCGTTGGGCTTTATGGTTGAGGGAAAAAATGCTCCGAAGGCTACGTAATCTGCACCTGCATGAATTCCATCTTGAGCCTGTGACAGACGGTTATAGCAAGAAATACCGATGATTTTATGCATGCCCAGTGTGGCACGCGCCGTTTCAACGCTCCCATCCGCTATACCTAAATGCACCCCATCTGCATCTACCTCAGCCGCCAGTTGTGCATCGTCATTTACAATAAACGGTATGGTAAATTCACGCGTCAGTTTACGTAAGGCGTGAGCCTGTTCCAGTCGCTGCGCAGTATTTGCTAATTTATTGCGATACTGCAAAACCTGGACTTCGCCTGCCAGCGCCAGTCGCACACGATGTAGCAGATCTGCGGTATTAGCGCAATCCGGTGTAATGGCGTAAACGCCTTTAATGGCGTACGCTGGATTCGTCCTCTTCGTCATCGCGGGCCCAAAATAAACGATCTGGAATGTGCTGTCCCATTCCGGGGCGGAAGGCATATTGCAATGTTTGCCAAGTGAACTCCTGAGCCTCTTTCACCGCTTCATTCATCGACAGTCCATTTGCCAGCAAAGAGGCTATGGCCGAGGCCAGCGTGCAGCCGGAGCCATGGTAAATGCCTGACAGACGCGCCCAGCTATCGCTACGTACTAACAGGCCGTTCTCGCCGTAAAGAGTGTTAATTACTTTGGGCGTATGCTCGTGTGTGCCAGTCACAAGCACATATTCACAACCGAGCTGCACGATACGCTTGGCACACTCGGCCAGGTCGGGATTATCTTCGTCATTATCCTCGTCTTGAATGAGGCGGCGTGCCTCTATGCTATTAGGTGTCAGGATAGTGGTCTGCGGCAATAACAGTTCACGCAATGCGTCCAACATGTCCTCATCGGCCAGTTCATCGCCGCGACCGGATGCCAGCACTGGGTCAAATACCAATGGAATATCGGGATAATCTGAGATCACTTCAGCAATTGCCGCAATATTCTCTACGCTGCCCAGCAGACCAATTTTGAACGCCGCCACGGGCATGTCTTCCAATACTGCGCGTGCCTGATCAGATACCCACTCAGCATCAATTGGTAATATGTCATCTACCCCCCTGGTGTCCTGCACCGTGACTGCCGTTACAACGGACAAAGGATGACAGCCCATGCTGGCAATAGTCAGAATATCGGCCTGCAAACCTGCCCCCCCGCTGGGATCTGTGGCACCAAAAGTAAGGACAATAGGCGGGATGTCAGACATGGCAGTAAGTGTCATTGTAGAATACAAAATAAAAATGCAATTTTAACTGAAATTACTCGCCATGGCCCTGAACCCTGAATATAAAACCTTTATGTGCCTTATTTGCGGCTGGCTGTACGACGAAGCCACTGGCTCCCCTGAAGATGGCATCTTGCCCGGTACGCGTTGGGAAGATGTGTCTATAAACTGGACTTGCCCGGAATGCGGGGCGCGCAAGGAAGACTTTGATATGGTTGAATTTTAATGCCCAGCTTGTTTTTGCATGCAGTTGAGCGTATAAAAGTAAACATTAGGATTGGTTAGATTAGAACGTAAACCATTTGGGAGACGCTTATCGAGACTGCCATAAATACAATCTGAAGTGAGTATCTTGCCAGTATTAAGCTGGTTAAGTCGGTACCCATATATCGACATATAACGCCGCGCAATGCGGCGTTAATATCTCTCAAGTCACTCTACTATATTGTTGGTTTGCAATGATATTTTTAGATATTCTGTAAAACTCCCGTTTTCCTGCCTTTTGCGGATTTCCGGCTTGCTGACCATTAATCGCCCTATTTGATCAGATTGTAGATTGCCGTCGTGAACTGGAATAGTTGATTTACCAGCTTCTTTATAGCGGTGGCTGAATTCACGTATCAGGCCAATGTCTTTCATTCAGCCAAACAGTCTTCCATAAAATAAACTACAACCTCATGGCAATGTTCTGGCAACACGGAAGCCTGTGTAAGAGTTACGGCTCGACTGATCGCTCATGAAGCGATCAGCGGAGCGTGCGTCCCTCGGATCAATGATCCAGGAACCGCCGCGCAGCACTCGCCATTCTTGATTGCTGAGGGTGCTTATTGCACCGCCAGACGACCAAGCCTTGCCATCTGCCGGAGCCCCATTGTAGGTATCATGCCATGTATCCTCTACCCATTCCCACACGTTTCCCAGCTTGTCATGCAACCCAAATGCGTTAGGCGCAAAACTACCAACTGGTGAGGCGCGTTTACAACTCCATTCACTTTTGCTGTCTTGGCAGTTGCAGTTGTTTTTGCCAAGTTCATCACCCCAGTAATATTCTGTCACCGATCCGCCACGGCACGCGTATTCCCATTCAGCCTCTGACAACAAGCGGTAGTTCTTGCCCGACTTTGTCGATAGCCAGCGCACATACGCTTGCACATGAATAAAATTAACATTGGTCACTGGCAGATTGTCCCCTGCCCAACCGTTATCGGCAGGGGAATAGGTAGTCTCGCCTGACACGACGAAACGCATCCATTCCGCTACTGTGATCGGGTATTTTCCTACCGCAAAAGGGCGAGTAATGGTAACTTTATGCTTCTTAGATACTTCGCCCATACGATAACTACCTGCTGGTATTACTACCATCTCGGGTGTATCTGGTGCATCGCGGAAAAATTTGGTAAGCCCAACTTCGCTTGCTGCCGTTATTTGTTCCAGTTGAATTTGTTCTACCGACCAATCCTCTATGCCTAGCGGTCCCTTCAGTGCTTCCTTCTGTTCCTTAAACTTTGCTTGGGCCTGTGCATGCTCCTCCGCCAGATAGATGAGATGTGCAACCTCTTTATCATTAGAGGCTTGCACCCACTCCTTTTCCACTAGGCCATCTTGCGTGATGACATTAATAAGGTGGCTACCCGCAGACAGAAAAAAGCGTCGGGGTGTGTTTTTATTCAGTTGGTCCTGATCCTCGCCATTTATAGTGAGATAGCAATCCATATCAGACTCAAGCAGCAAAGCAGCGGCAGTTTTAGCAGGGGAATCGCCGCCGAAATCTGAATTTTTGAGATGGTCTTCGTGTCGTTCGTTACTCATTAATGCCATCCCGTGTTAAAAAATTGAAGAGAAAATGGTAAAGGTGCAGAGCGGTTTTAAAAATTAGAGCTCATTCAAATCCAAGACGCGAGAAAAATTTACCAAAATTTGGTATGCAGGTGTTCGCAAATTTTAGATATTTTTTGAAAATATACTTTAATGTATAGCTACCGTTTATGGCAGCGTCCTGGCGAGACGAAGGCCGAAATTAAAATTCCTGATTGTCGGCACACTCCCATGACGATGAGCGCAGCGCGCGTACCTTGGAAAGCTACTCCAAGAACCGCCGCGCATCACGCGGCCCAGTTGGTTACCTCCAGACGACCAAGGTTTCCCATCGGTCGGAGCTCCTTCGTAATTATCATGCCATATGTCTTCTAGCCATTCCCATATGTTCCCCAACATGTCATGCAGTCCAAAAATGTTGGGAGGAAAGCTACCCACTGGTGAGGCACGTTTACGACTCCATTCACTTCCGCTGTCCTGACAGTTGCAGTTGTTATGCCCTATCTCATTACCCCAATAATATTCCGTCACCGACCCAGCACGGCAGGCGTATTCCCATTCCGCTTCAGACAATAAGCGATAGGTCTTGCCTGTCTGGGTTGAAAGCCAGCTTGCGTAGTTCTGCGCGTCAAACCAACTAACATTGGTCACCGGCAAGTTATCGCCTTCCCAATCGTTATCCGAGGGAGAATAGGTTATCTCACCC
>JBKJQT010000156.1:0-3204 GCA_046593855.1 Candidatus Nitrotoga sp.
CCGTTCCAAGTTAAATCGGTACCACAGTCGCATTATTTTAATATCAATGCGACTGTGGTACCGATCTAAATTTGTATAACCATGGATGTATCAGCAACAGTTACGTTGCCCAGTGCAAATACTTAGTGCTTGGCCCTCCCACGGGCAGGGTATGACGCGCAAGCTTCCCTGCCAACCAGCGTTCATTGTTAACTGCTGCTCATCTCCAGCATTAGCTGATTAATACGTTTCACGAAGCTGGCCGGATCGTCCAGCTGACCACCCTCGGCTAGTAAGGCTTGGTCAAATAAAACCGAGGCCCAGTCATCAAATTTGCTCTCTTCGGCTTGCAGGCGCAACACAACCGGATGCTTGGGGTTAATTTCGAGGATAGGTTGTGAAACGGGCGCTTTCTGTCCTGACGCCTTCAATAGACGAGCGAGATTAGCGTTTATGTCATGAACGTCCGCCACTAGACAGGCTGGCGAATCGGTCAGGCGGTGAGTCACGCGTACCTCTTTAACACGCTCGTTAAGACTAGCTTTAATCTTGTCGGTTAGTTCCTTGAATGCACCGGCATCTTTTTCCTGTTCCTGTTTCTCTGACTCGTCTTCGAGTTTGCCGAGATCAAGTCCTCCTTTTGCGACTGACGCCAACGGTTTACGCTCAAATGCGGATAAATTACTCACCACCCATTCATCTACGTGATCGGTCAGCAAAAGTACTTCAATGTCTTTCTTGCGAAATACTTCCAAATGCGGACTATTCTTCGCGGCATTAAAAGTGTCAGCGGTGATGTAGTAAATCTTGTCTTGACCCTCCTTCATGCGACTAATGTAATCGGTCAGAGAAACGGTTTCTCCTGGCGAATTAGTATGGGTAGAAGCCAGGCGCAACAAGCCAGCGATTTTGTCTTTATTAGCAAAGTCTTCGCCCACTCCTTCCTTCAGTACGCGGCCAAATACATCCCAGAACTTGGCATATTTCTCCGGGTCCTTAACGGCCATATCTTCCAGCAGACCAAGCACTTTTTTCGTGCAGCCAGAACGGATTGCTTCGATATCCTTTGATTCTTGCAGAATCTCGCGTGATACGTTGAGCGGAAGATCATTGGTATCAACCACACCGCGCACAAAGCGCAGGTAATGCGGCATTAGTTGGGTGGCATCGTCCATGATGAAGACGCGGCGCACATACAGTTTAATGCCGTGACTTGCATCGCGCTCCCACAGATCAAAGGGTGCCCTGGCGGGTATATATAGTAACAAAGTGTATTCCTGACGTCCCTCAACGCGCGCATGAGTCCATGCCAGCGGGTCTTCATAGTCATGGCCTACATGTTTGTAAAAACCTTTGTACTCATCATCACTGATCTCAGTTTTGGGACGTGCCCACAGCGCAAAAGCTTGATTGACCGTCTCTTTTTCGTCTAGCACCTGCTGTGCGTTGTCTATCCATTCCTCTTTTTTCATTAAGATGGGCTGAACGATGTGGTCAGAATACTTATGGATAATGGTGCGCAACTTTGTACCATTTAGCAGATCTTCCTGCCCTTCGCGCAGATGCAGTGTAATGGTTGTGCCACGTGTGGGCTGTTCCACCATCTCAATGGCAAATTCTCCGCCACCGTCAGATTCCCAGCTTACCCCTTGATCGATGTTCTCACCGGCACGGCGCGTCAACACGCTCACCTTGTCGGCGACGATAAAAGCCGAATAAAACCCCACGCCAAATTGACCGATAAGGTTCGCATCCTTTTGCTGGTCTCCAGAAAGCTGAGTAAAGAATTCACGTGTACCGGATTTGGCAATCGTGCCGAGATTGTTAATGACCTCGTCGCGGCTCATACCAATGCCATTGTCGCTAATGGTCAGCGTTTTCGCTTCTTTATCGTAACTGACACGGATAGTCAGCTCGGAATCATTCTCAAACAAGGCTGAGTTGTGCAGTCCCTCGAAGCGTAGCTTGTCGCAGGCATCAGACGCATTGGATATCAGCTCACGCAGGAAAATTTCTCGATTTGAATATAGCGAATGAATCATCAACTGCAGTAGTTGTTTTACCTCGGCCTGAAAGCCCATGGTTTCACGATTGCTTGTTACATTATCGGTCATTACTCTCTCCATTATTTTTTAGACAGGACGCACGCATAGGTTGGGGTAGTCTCACAATTTTCAAGAGGGGTTATTTCATCTGCCATCCGCTTTAGCTGCTTGCCGCAAGAGTCGCCGTGCAGTATCCGCATCGCGAGCGGCATCAATTTCCCGCATTACAGCGCCGACGTCAGCCTGTTTGTTGCTATGTTTGAATTTGCCCGTTAGTTCGCTTTCAGTGTGTAATTCACCGCTCTCATAGAGCGACCATATTTCTTTGCCATAATAGGTAGAAAGAAGTTCGGGGGCGAATTGGCCGAAGTAAGTTGCCAGATTATCGACGTCTCGTTCCAACATTTTGCAGGCATTGTTGTTTGCGGCAGCATCAATTGCTTGTGGCAAGTCGATGATGACCGGTCCGTTGCTGTCGACGAGGATGTTGTACTCGGAAAGGTCGCCGTGAACGATACCAGCACATAGCATACGCACGACTTCTCTGATCAAAATTTGGTGATATTGTTGCGCGAGCTCAGCAGTAAGTACTAAATCATTGAGTCGTGGGGCGGGCTCGCCATTCCCGTCTGACACCAATTCCATCAGCAACACGCCCTCGTAAAACCCATAGGGATGCGGAACACGCACTCCTGCAGCGGCGAGTTTGTACAAAGCGTCTACCTCAGCATTTTGCCAGGCGGCTTCCCGCTCTTTACGCCCATAGCGAGTGCCTTTTTCCATGGCACGGGCCATACGGCTGTTTTTCACCTTGCGGCCTTCCGTGTAGTGAACGGCCTGATGGAAACTGCGCTTGTTAGCTTCTTTATAAACTTTCGCGCAGCGGATATTTTCTCCACAGATCACAATATAGACATTGGCTTCTTTGCCGCTCATGAGCTGACGGTCTACTTTGTCAACTATGCCATCCTGGATGAGGGGCTCAATTCTTTTTGGAGTTTTCATGTGATCAAGGCGTTACCCAGAGCGTATTCTACAATACTCTAAATAGTGTTCTAAATAGAGTGGCAGATTCAACTCTGAAGTGCAACTTTTGTAAGCGAATTTAGGTGGCGAGCTGCGTTAATATCGGAGCCACTTAAACGACCAAGTAAAAGGAGCACAGATGAAGGAATATAAG
>JBKJQT010000297.1:0-3760 GCA_046593855.1 Candidatus Nitrotoga sp.
CTTTATCCTCTCCACGATGTCCTGCCAATTGTTCTTTAACGACATCGCCAGCTTTTAAAAAAGCATCAACCATCTCGCTACGTACTTCGAGTTCCCCTTTGCGCAATTTATCCAGCAATGTTTCCAACATATGCGTTGTCTCCGTCATATCTGTAAAACCAAATGTACCCGCTCCACCTTTAATAGAATGCGCAGCACGAAATATAGCGTTTAAATCTTCCAAATCCGGTGAATTTACATCAAGCCTCAACAAACATGTCTCCATATCTGCGAGTAATTCAGAAGATTCCTCAAAAAATATTTCATAAAATTGTTCGAGATCGGTACTCATAAATAGCCCTATTTCAAATTGGATTGTTAGCCTAACACTTTAGAAAATGAGCAAATTAAGAAACAGAAGTATAAAAATTACTTAATCTCAAGAATTAGTCAGACAATATTAACCGATTACTTTACCGATCACTTCCAGTAAGCGCTTTGGATCAAACGGTTTCACCAGCCAACCTGTTGCGCCAGCTGCTCTACCTTTCGCTTTTATTTCATCGCCTGATTCAGTAGTCAGCATCAAAATAGGTATAGCTTTGTAGTGAGACAATTTGCGTAGCAACTCAAGTAACTTCAGTCCATCCATCCGTGGCATATTAATATCTGTCAATACCAGATTAACTTTATGAGCATTCGCTTTATCTAATGCATCTTGGCCATCAACTGCTTCAATGACCTCATAGCCTGCACCCTTAAGCGTAAAGGCAACCATTTGCCGAATTGATGCAGAATCATCTACCGCAAGTATTGTCTTAGCCATTTACCTTACTCCTCTTACTTAGTATTATTAATTTGTTTGATAATATGTACATATTGCAAACTAACTTTTATTAAAAAAGTTCAATATCTCCCATCTGCATCCCTTGCTGTACAACAGGTTTCCTTTTACTTTTAGAATTTGCCATATTAGCTGCTTTTGAAATGCCCTCATGTATCCCCTGTAAGGTTGTATTTCGGCCCTTCCAGTTGCTTAACCGATCAATACGTTGTAGTTCCATATTAAGTATTTCAACTTGTCGCGCTGTATGTGCAAGTAACTGCGTGACCAGGTCTCCAAACTGTAATGAGGTAATTGCCATTTCTAACTCTTGTTCAATTTTGTCAGCGATGATCATTTGTTTTTCCAATAGCTCAAGAATAGGTTTACTTCCTTCAGGAGCGGCCATTTTCTCAATAACCAAGACCATATCATAATGAGATTTCGTCAACCTGCTGATATATTTAAAGTTAATAACTAAATTATTAACTGCATCACTAACCAATCGATCAACCTGGTTGAGTTCTTCCTTGATGTTCATGAAGTACTCGTCAGCTTCGACACTACATAAAGCTTCATTTAGATCTACTGGTACCAATTCATCTGTGCACTGATTATCAATTTTCTCGCTACCTAATTGCATCTCAGCCATACTTTTCTCCTCATTACTTAACTTATTGATCCGGCCATTAAATAGTTTTAAGCGGCATATTTTACATATGGATCTTGGAAGTAAGAAGCAACGCGCTCTGGATTATTCTGCAGCATCAACATGTAATCATCGACAGCGGCATGTAATTTCTCCTTGGTACGCACGGGAACTTTCGAACCGATAGCCTGCTTCAAATCTGAGTTTAGTCTTTCTTCTGGATTTAATTCCGGACTGTAGCTGGGTAAATAAAAGCATTCGATCTTTCCCTTATTTTCTTCCAGCCAAGCCTTCACTGGTTTGCTGTGGTGTACTCTCAAATTATCCAGGATCAAGAACACCTTCTTCCCTGCATCCTTGATCAGTAGTTCGAGAAATTCAATGAGTCTATCTGAATTGAAATTTCCATCAATAATTTGCCAGCGTGCACAGCCTTTGCTGGTTACAGTGGCAATCATTGACAGCCGTTGCCGCGTGCCAGGAGCGTAGGTCACGGGCGTTTTTCCCTTGGGTGCAAAGCCACGTCCTCGCACATCCGTATTGACTAATCCTGTCTCATCTCCCCAGTGAATTTCCCCGCGTTCAGTTCGAGCGCGCTTGGCAATATCCGGATATTGCTCATTGAGCCATTGCTTTACTGCCTCCGGGTGTTGTTCGTAAGCACGTCGGATCGGCTTCTGCGGGGTAAATCCCCAACGCTTGAGATAGTGCCCCACCGTGCGTATCGGCATGAATATGCCGCATTCCTGCTCGATTAACTGACTTATCGCCCCACGATTCCACAACGCAAAATCCATCTTCAGTTGCTCAGGACGCTTATCACAAATAAGCCGTTGCAATCTCAACTCCTGCTCTTCGCTTAGGCTGCGTTTGTCACCCGTACGTCGTCCGCGTCTACCAGGTCTTAGTCCAGCTGCACCACCTGTTTCATAAAGTCGAATAATCTTCTTCACGGCCGTGTCGCTCAGCTCCGTAACTTGCGCTATTTGCCCAGCTTTACCGCCTCGCTTGTGAAGACGAATCACTTGCCGACGACGTTCATGCAGCGCTTCATCTTTTAAGGTTCTTGCATCTATTTTTTCCATCCTCTCATGACATACAAAATCACCAAAAATTCAAACTATTTATTGGCCGGATCTATAAACATTAACTGTTGCAGTTGGTTCTTGAATCCGCCCCCTCTTTGGCCGACATGTCCAATTGAGGCACACAAAAATTATCATAGAATGCTGCACCATCGTCACAATCTGGTTAAGTAACTCCTGAGTCGAATTTGGAAGATTGAAATGGCACGGTTAGCAACATGCACTCCCATACAAAAACAAACCTTTTTCACGTATAATCCATTGCCATAGCCAAGGCATTTCAAAACATGTGAGCCTTGATGCTGTTTTCATATCGTGTCAGTTTCCAAGGAGTTTTTTGTGTCACAACGCCCGCACGCCATCCTCGCACTTGCTGATGGAACAATTTTTCGTGGCGTGTCTATTGGTGTTGAAGGTATCAATACAGGTGAAGTCGCTTTCAATACGGCAATGACCGGTTACCAGGAAATATTAACCGACCCTTCGTACTGCCAGCAAATCATCACCCTGACTTACCCGCATATTGGCAACACCGGCACCAATCCGGAAGATTTTGAATCAGGCAACATCAATAAAGTTTTTGCCGCTGGCCTGGTGATACGTGATCTCCCTCTGGCTGCCAGCAGCCACCGTAAAACCCAGACATTATCCGAATTTCTCCAAGAACAGCATGTCGTCGCCATCGCTGAAATCGACACTCGCAAGCTCACACGCATTTTGCGAGAAAAAGGCGCGCAATCCGGCTGCATCATGGCGGGAGAAATTGACGAAGACAAGGCATTACAAGCCGCTAGAGCATTTCCTGGGTTATCAGGTATGGATCTTGCCAAAGTAGTCAGTTGTCGGCAATCGTATACCTGGACGGAAGGGGAATGGTCATTGGAATCAGGTTATCCGATTCAGGAAAACCCTCAATATCATGTGGCCGCTTTTGATTTTGGTATCAAGCGCACAATTCTGCGCAAACTGGCACAACGCGGCTGCAAGGTAACGGTATTTCCTGCACAGACTCCGGCTGAGGAAATTCTG
Source organism: Candidatus Nitrotoga sp. (assembly GCA_046593855.1). Lineage (GTDB taxonomy): Bacteria > Pseudomonadota > Gammaproteobacteria > Burkholderiales > Gallionellaceae > Nitrotoga. The sequence continues at coordinate 3,566 of JBKJQT010000297.1, forward strand.
GCAATTCAACCCGATGGTATATTTCTTTCCAATGGCCCCGGTGATCCGGAGCCTTGTGATTATGCAATTTCCGCTACCCAAGTATTGCTGAAAAAAAATATTCCTATCTTTGGCATTTGCCTCGGCCAGCAATTATTAGCCCTGGCCACTGGCGCAAGTACCATCAAGATGAAGTTTGGCCATCATGGTGCTAAT
>JBKJQT010000413.1:0-2846 GCA_046593855.1 Candidatus Nitrotoga sp.
CTTTATCCCGCAAGGTGCGGATATAGGATACCAGCACCACACCATTTAGCACTGCGATCCCCCACAGGGCGATGAAACCCACTGAGGCGGGCACTGACAAATACTCGCCTGTTAAAAACAGGGACACCACGCCGCCGATCGAGGCGAAAGGCAGCACCATGATAATAAGCGAGGCGTAGCGCAGGGAACCGAATAGTAGGAACAGCAAGAAGAAAATCGCAGCAATGGTCACGGGAACGATGACCATCAAGTGACCCATCGCCCGCTCCATGTTTTGAAACTGACCGCCCCATTCCAGGTAATAACCCTCGGGGAGTTTGACCTTGGCATCTACAGCCAACTGCAGTTCGGCGACGAAACCGCCCAAGTCACGACCCTTAACGTTAATCCCTACCACGATACGACGCTTGGCCTTCTCTCGGCTAATTTGCGCTGGCCCATCCAAAATACTGATGGTGGCCAAATCTTTCAGAGCCACGTGGGCGCCATTGGGCGAGATAACGCGCAAACCATGGATCTCCCCCAAGCTGTTGCGAAAGCTCTCCGGCAAACGCACCACAGCGCTAAAGCGGCGCTCGCCCTCAAAGATTTCGGTGGTCGTCCTGCCGCCGATAGCCGTCTCGATTACGTCGTTAATGTCAGCTACGTTGAGGCCGTGGCGAGCGATGGCTTGACGATCGATATTAATAGACAAATATTGCTGCCCCGTAATCCTTTCCACGCGCAGATCTTGTGCTCCCTTGATTGAGGTCGCCACCTTCGCGATTGCGTCGGCCTTTAGCTTAAGCATCTCCATGTCATCGCCGAATAATTTGATCGCCACATCCGAGCGCACCCCGGTGACCATTTCATCCACTCGGTCGGAAATCGGCTGGGCCATCACAATCTGCACTCCGGGCAAAGTCTTGACCTTGTCCCGGATGGCGTCAGCAATGTCGTCCTGCGTCCATCCTTTGGGCCACTCGTCACGGGGTTTGAGACTGACTATCGGGGTAGATTCGTTCTGACTTTGCGAATCGGCGGGACTCTCACCACGACCAACGCCAGAAAAAGCCGATTTCACCCCGGGCACCTGCATCACCATGCGCATCGCCTCCATTTCTATCTTGATGGATTCCTCCAGCGAGATATTGGGCGCGCGATTTATACCGGGCACGATAGAACCTTCCTTCATCTCGGGAATGAACGCCGTGCCGAGCAAAGGTAGCAGCAGCAAGGCTCCGACGAACGCCCCTCCCGATACGATGATGGTCTTCCTGCCGTTGGACAGCGTCCAATCCAACAGCCGAAGATAAGGCTTCTTCATCAGGGCAACCAAGCGGGTATCGTGCTCGTTCTTTCCTATTAACAGGTATGAGCACAGAACCGGGGTCAGGGTGAGCGCCAGAATCAGCGATACGAACAGGGCGATAGCAATGGTGTATGCGAGTGGAGCGAACATTTTGCCTTCCATGCCCTCCAGAGTCATTAGTGGCAGGAATACTAGGATGATGATAGAGATACCAAAAATAACCGGTGTGGCTACTTCTGATGCCGCATCAAGGACTACCTGCATCCGGCTGATATCTTTGCGCTCAGCGAGGCGCTGAAAAGTATTTTCCACCACCACCACCGAACCGTCCACAATCAAACCGGTGGCAATAGCGAGGCCGCCGAGGGACATCAGATTGGCGGACAGGCCGTAATGGTTCATCACCATGAAGGTGATCAGTGGGGTCAAGAGCAGGGATGCAACTACGATCAGGGATGAGCGTACATCGCCGAGGAACAGAAACAGTACGATGATGACAAGAACCACGCCCTCGAGCAGCACCTTCATTACAGTTTTCAAGGCAGCATCCACCAGCTCGCTGCGGTCGTAGTATGGAATTATTTTGAGGCCGCCGGGAAGCATCCCCTTATCGTTTATTTCTGCGACCCTTTGTTTGACCCGGCTAACAATCTCTTTAGCGTTGCCGGCGCGGATCATCATCACTATCCCGCCCACCGACTCGGTGATGCCATTCTTAAGCAATGCGCCATAGCGCACCTCGTGACCGATGGTTACTTCAGCTACATCGCGCATGAATACCGGCACTCCACTCTGCTCCTTGAGCACGATCATACGGATATCGTCCAAGGTTTTTATCAGGCCTATGCCGCGAATCAAATATTGCTCAGCGTAATGGGGCAAAACGCCGCCGCCAGAGTTGGCGTTGTTGCGGGCGAGGGCCTGGTATACTTCCTGCAGGGTCACCTTGTAATGCCTCATGCGATCCGGATTCACCAACGCTTGATACTGCTTGACGTAGCCACCTTGGGAATTGATCTCCGCCACGCCAGGAATGCCACGCAGCAGTGGCCGCACCACCCAGTCCTGAGTAATGCGGCGTTTGGTCAGCTCTTCTTGACTGAGCACCCGCTCACCGTCGTCTGGTTGCTCCAGAGTGTACTGATAAACCTCACCTAATCCGGTAGACAGCGGGCCGAGTACGGGTGTCACGTCCTGCGGCATACGCCCGCCTACCTCGATCAGGCGCTCCATTACCAGCTGGCGCGCGAAATAGACATTGGTCGCATCGGTAAAAACCAGGGTGATTAGCGATAGCCCCGGTTTATTGAGCGAGCGCATCTCCTCCAATCCCGGCAGGCCGGTCATGGCCATTTCCAATGGCACGGTAACGAAGCGTTCGACTTCCTCGGGTGAACGACCCAAAGCCTCAGTGGCAATTTGCACTTGTACGTTGGTCACGTCTGGAAAGGCATCCACTGACTGCTTCCGCGTCGCGTCCAGCCCGAATGCCGCCAAGCACACCGCCACCACGACAAGCACCAAGCGCTGTTTGAGCACAGCCCGAATCAGGGAT
>JBKJQT010000033.1:0-4385 GCA_046593855.1 Candidatus Nitrotoga sp.
GCGCGTTTATGATCTTGCAACGCACCTGCGACGATTTCTGAAGCGGATGCGGAGCCGCCATTCACCAGCACTATCATGGGTACAGTCTTGACTGCCGCAGGCAGATTTTTTAGGTAATCCTTCTCGTTATTGTGCAGATAGTCATTAGGAACGGCGGTTAGGCGCATCTTGGCATCTGAGTTACGCCCTTCGGTATATACCACTAGAGCGTCCTTGGGCAAGAAGGCGGCAGATGCCGCTACCGAACTATTGAGCAAGCCACCTGGGTCACTGCGTAGATCCAGCACTAAACCTTTCATGGCACCCTGGTTCTGCTTGAACAGGCTGTTAAGCGCTGTAGCGAGGTTCTCACCAGTGTGTTCCTGAAATTGGGTAATGCGAATAAAAGCATAGCCAGGTTCGATCAACTTGGACTTTACACTTTGTACTTTAATAATGGCGCGAGTTAGAGTAAAGGTCAACGGCTTGGGCGCATCCTTGCGAATTACGGTCAAGATAATTTTGCTGCCTGGCTTGCCGCGCATGCGCTTAACCGCATCACCTAGCGTCAGGCTCTTCACCATCACGTCGTCGAGTTTGATGATCAGATCGCCGCTCTTCATGCCTGCATGATAGGCAGGGGAATCTTCAATTGGCGAAATCACTTTCACCAGTCCGTCTTCCATCCCTACCTCAATACCCAAACCGCCGAATTCGCCTTGCGTGCCGATTTGTAGTTCCTTGAATGCATCGGCATCCAGATAGGCGGAGTGCGGATCCAGACCGGTCAACATACCGGTGATGGCTTCGGTGATAAGTTTTTTGTCGGTGACCGGTTCTACATAGTCACTCTTGATGCGGCCAAACACCTCTGAGAAGGCACGCAGCTCTTCAATCGGCAGCGGCTCAGCGCTGTCCTTATCCGCGATGGCAGAGAATTGCAGGCTGATCAACACACCTGCGATGAGCCCTAGTCCAATTAATCCAGTTTTTTCAATACGACTACGCATGTCTGACCTCTAAAGTTGTTTTGTTGCAACATGATTCTTCATGAGTAATTTCATCGGGCTATCCACTTTATAGGGTCTAGAGGCTCGCCCCTGTGGCGCAATTCAAAGTATACACCGGAATCTTCATTTCCGCCGCTGTTGCCAACCGCTGCGACGGTGTCGCCCCCGCGTAAGACATCACCAACTTGTTTGTATAGTGTTTCATTATTGCCATACAAGCTCATGTAGCCTTTGCCATGATCAATGATCAATAAGTTCCCGAAGCCGCGCAACCAATCGGCAAATACTACACGTCCAGCCGCTACCGATCTCACTGGCTGACCGTTTGCTGCGCGTAATAGTAAACCTCTCCAAAGTACAGTACTGTCCGGACGCGCGCTGCCGAATTTATTGACCACCTCACCCATGACCGGCAGCGTTAGCTTGCCTTTAAGTTGCTCGAACGGCTTACCATCGAAGCGATTATCAGGCAATTTATCATTATTGAATACCCCTTTGCTTTTTTTCTGTGTCAACATTTTGGAGAGCTTGGCCACCAATTGTGACAAGCGGTTTTCGTCGCGTTGTAGACGACCAATTTCGTGGCGCTGTTGTTTGAGTTGCTGGGCGAACTGATTGATTACTTGCTGACGTGAAAGCTTGTCCTTTCCCAAAATTTTCTGCTGCGCATGCTCTTCTGTTTGCAGCGCCGCAATTTCACCGCTCTTTTGCTGAGTGAGTTGGACGACCTCGTTTAGCTGTGCAAGATTTACGCGTAACATATTCAGCCAAGTCGAACGGCTGCGCGCGATATATTCGTAATAGCGCATTTCACGTGCGGTTTGATCGGGGTCATGATTGTTGAGCAACAGCTTGAAGTATTCTTGTTTGCCGCCCAAATACTGCTGGTAGAGCAGTTTGCTGAGCATGGTTTGCTGAGTCTGCATATTACTTTCTAGTTGCTGCGCTTGCTGTCGCAGCTTCTCCAAGGTGTGGTCTGCAGCACGGTGTTGCGATGACAGCTCAGCCAGCTTGCGTTTGCTATTGCTAATAGCACGTTCTGATTCACGAAGCTCGTCTGCTGCTTCGGATTGAGATTCAGTGGTTTTTTCCAATTCCTTCTGTAACACAGAGATCTGCTTGCGCAGGTTGTCCAGCTCTTCCTGCTGTAAGGCATGAGTGCTATTAATACCTGCCACCAAGCAGATACACAGCAGTAACGCGTGGCGGATCAGTACGGTCACTGGATTGAGATAAGCGGCTGACCGGTCATTTCAGGCGGTTGTGGCAGACCCATCATGGCGAGCAAGGTGGGGGTAACATCCTGAAGCGAGCCACTGTCAGCTATATGCGCCTTGCGGCCGACATACAATAATGGGACCAAGTTAAGTGTATGCGCGGTATGTGGTTGTTGCGTGGTGCGATCCAGCATCTGCTCCGCATTGCCATGATCAGCGGTAATCAGCACCTCACCGCCATGTTCCAGCATGGTGTTCACTACCCGCCCAATACACACATCCAAGGCTTCAATGGCCTTGACGGCCGCTTCCATAATGCCACTATGGCCGACCATGTCTCCGTTGGCATAATTACAGATCAGGGCTTGATACTGCCCGCTACGAATGGCTGCTTCCAGTTTGTCAGTGACCTCAAAAGCACTCATTTCTGGTTTGAGGTCGTAGGTTGCCACTTTGGGAGATGGCACGAGGATACGGTCCTCGCCGGGATAAGGTTGTTCCTTGCCGCCATTGAAGAAATAGGTGACATGCGCGTATTTCTCCGTTTCTGCGATGCGTAATTGTTTCAGCCCCAAGCCGGAAAGGTACTCGCCAAAACAATTGTGGATAGTTGTGGGCATGAATGCAGCTGGGAGATGAAAGTCCTCACCGTAGTTGCTTAGTGTGACAAAGCTCCCCAGCTTGGGAAAACATGCACGTGTAAAGCCGTCAAACGCCGGATCGGTCAGTGCGCGGGTCAACTGACGCGCGCGGTCAGCACGGTAATTCATGAACACCACCACATCTCCATCTCGCATGGTAACGGGTGGCTCAGTGGGTGAGGTGAGGATAGTTGCTTTAACGAACTCGTCGTTTTCCCCCCGTGCATAGGCTTGCTGCAATCCATCCAGAGCATCAGATGAGTGGAACTCAGCCTTACCTTGAGTCAATAAGGCATAGGCTTTCTGCACTCGCTCCCAGCGGTTATCCCGGTCCATTGCATAATAGCGGCCGATGATGGAAACAATACGTCCAACGCCCAAGGCGACAAATTTCTCCTGTAGCCGCTGTAGTGAATGTGCGGCGCTTCTGGGCGGTGTGTCACGACCATCGAGAAAAGCGTGGATAAATATTTTGCGCAGTCCAGCGCGCGCTGCCAGTTCCAGCATCGCGTGGATATGATCTTCGTGACTATGCACCCCGCCGGGCGACAGCAGCCCCATGATATGTAGCGCAGTGTTATGCTGTTTGGCATGTTCCATAGCTTGCATGAACGCCGGATTGCTGTAGAAGCTTCCGTCCTGAATGGACGCATCCACCCGCGAGAGTTCCTGATACACCACGCGACCAGAGCCGATATTGAGATGGCCAACTTCAGAGTTACCCATCTGGCCTTGCGGAAGTCCTACTGACAATTCAGACGTACTAATGAGCGTGTGTGGATAATCACGCCATAGCCTGTCCCAGTTCGGTTTGTACGCGTGAGCGATAGCATTATGGTCAGTTTCTTCACTGTGGCCGAAGCCGTCGAGAATTAGTAAGAGGACAGGGGTGATTTTCATACCGGATTTTTGGGAAGTTAAAATATTAATTAGTTACTGATTGAGGATCCCATTTTAGCTGATTTCTGGATGGTCAGGCTTCTGGGCATCGTAGATACCCAATTAATAAATAAAAGAATGATGGTAAAAAAATTTGATATTGAAATTGAATAACAAAGGCAACGATATTTTGCAAGCCTGGTTATATTATTGTATTGGCTGCCCGCCCTCTCAAGCTGGCAGGAATGATTCGTAACGTATTCTGTATCGGCCGCTTTTGTGTACGTATCTGGAGGATAGTATTTTAAAGTGCGACGACATATAGTCTGTCACCTTACCTAGCTAAGCTATATGCGCTATTCAAAATGCCTAAAACAGAGCGATATGCTATCAATATTGGGTTTTCGCAATGAATTATAATATTCATTTCACTAATCGGGTGCGTTTGGCTTATTCCAAATCCTCTGCACTGCTCGCCAAGTTTTGGCAAAAAAAATTCTATCTTTACCTTGCAGCACTGTTTACGTTGTTTGCTGTGCTTGATGACGTGCAATTGCATATCATATCTGGTATGCGTCAGGAGGCTTTCGACGCGATGGTGCGCTACCGCCTCATTGTGCCCAATCCTGATAGCGATATTTTAATCGTGGACATCAATG
>JBKJQT010000104.1:0-2668 GCA_046593855.1 Candidatus Nitrotoga sp.
TATAACGCGCGACCTAAGAGATCGGTAGACTTAATCAGCGTAGCCTTAATACATTTGCAAATTCATGAGCACTTAGCAGGACAACAGTCAATCCCGCTCATATACAAGTAATACCTATCATGCAGGTATACAAATTATGTAACATTCAAGCTAACAATATGGTCACCCACGTTGGGAGATTACGTTGGTAATCCCCCATGTCGGTTTTACTTAACTCGCATGTCATTCTTGACGGACTTCACGCCTGTAACACCACGAGCGACTTCTTCCGCCCTATTGATTGCAGACTGGGAACTCACAAAGCCGCTTAATTGAACGACACCTTTAAAAGTCTCGACATTTATCTCCGTAGCTTTCAGCGTAGGCTCATTAAAAACCGCCGCTTTAACCTTTGTAGTAATTAGGCTATCATCTATATATTCTCCTGTTCCTGCTGTCTTTGTTGTGGACGCACAACCTACAATTGACATGAATATGATGGCAGTAAAAATAGTAATACAATATTTTAATTGTTTCATAATAGATTCTCCTGATTTTAAAGAAGTCGCCAAATTGGCTGCTCCTTGGGTTATGAATGCTCCAACCTGCTTACGCGGGTTTTCATTGCCAACTTAAGGAAGCTGGTGGAGTGTTACTGCGACTGTTGGAAGCTTGTACTAGCCGCCGAGGCGCAGATTACTATCGAACGCAGGTACGATCTGTGCGGTATCGTACACAACTTAAGCCAATATCTATATTATTGAGTTCCGCTAATTTAGTTAATTAGCGGACATGCCTTAAAATTTCAAATATTTTAATAAGCTGCTTATGTTCATTGCCTCTTCACAGGTAACAAACCACAACTATCTCCTCGCAGCTGTGCAAGCGGATGAATTTGAACGCTTGAAACCACATCTGGAGCTGGTTCAAATGCCGCTTGGTAACGTCCTCTTTGAATCTGGCAGTCGGTTGCAACACGCCTGGTTCCCCACGACTGCCATCGTGTCTCTGCAATACATCATGGAGGATGGCGCTTCGACAGAGATCGCGGGAGTCGGTAATGAAGGATTACTAGGTGTTTCACTACTTATGGGTGGCGCAGCCACACCAACTCGGGCAATTGTGCAAACGGGCGGCTGCGGCTACCGCATAAAAGCCGGATCAGTGCTGCAAGAATTCAATCGCACTGAGTCGCTGCAACGTCTATCACTGCTTTATATTCAAGCGCTCATCACACAAATGTCCCTGACTGCGGCGTGCAATAGACACCATTCAATCGAACAGCAACTTTGCCGCTGGCTTTTAGTAACCATCGATCGGCTGACCTCAAATGAGTTAATCATGACGCAGGAATTAATTGCCAGTATGCTTGGCGTGCGCCGCGAGGGCATCACTGAAGCCGCCGGAAATTTAAAAGATGCTGGTTTTATTAACTATCGTCGTGGACATATCACAGTAATCGATCGATCTGGGCTGGAAACGCTCTCTTGCGAATGTTATAAGGTGGTCAAACAAGAATTTGATTGCTTACTTTCGACGTACGCAGCCACCCCACACTCACATTCTCAGCCGTATAGAAAAAAATGAAACCCACCTGCGTTATTTAAGTTCACCAGAACTCAAGCCCCTGAGCCTTCAGAATTGGCAAGGTACGATTCGACAGATTGCCATATATCCACCATCCTCCCACTCCAAAACGTGCTAACCATCCAGTCCAACACACCATAAACAATCCGCTCCTAACACCAAAAAATTTGGATTACGTACAACCATCGACCAATTTAAAAAGACGATATGCATGGGCGCTGTACTCAGTACTGCATATAAGTCTAGCAATCATGGTGCAAAGATCGAATCACCTATTAAAGTAATGTAATCCTATGTGTGTGAACGCACAGAGAGAAGGTGTGACAAATGTTATTTTAGCTACAAGCATGGTGACCTTCTAGTATTTTTAGGGTAAGTCTATAGATTCGCAATGGAAACACGGGTGTACACATCCTCAATATGCGAACAAAAACTAGCGGATTTCGATATGCACCTATTTATTAGTGATTGAGTGTAATTTACAAGTGAACATTTTCATAAATCTCGCTCAGTCATGTTAAAATGGTCTGCAAATTATTCCAATTAATTGTTAATTAAAACAATATAGAAACACCTTAAATGTTTTAGTTAGCAGCCATTAAAACGTTAAAACTATACAGGTTCAACCAGGTATGCCATAACGACATACATCTCAAAACGAAATTGGAAATTCGGTGAAATTTATGTTGGTGTTTATTGCTCAGTTTTTAAAGGTATTCTTAAATTATGCTTAGCCGGTCTGATATTCTAAACGCTAGTCTCCTGATCGTTGACGATCAGGAGACTAATATACGTCTACTTGAGGAAATGCTACGTGGCGCTGACTATACGCGTATAACATCGACGCAAAACCCTTATGAAGTCAGCGAGTTGTATCGTAAAAACCGCTATGACCTGATTCTGCTCGACTTACAGATGCCTGGCATGGATGGCTTTCAGGTGCTGGAAAACTTGAAGAAAGTCGAAACAGACGGCTACCTTCCGGTACTCGTAATTACCGCCCAACCGGATCAAAAGTTGCGCGCGTTACAAGCCGGTGCAAAAGATTTCATCAGCAAGCCTTTTGATCTGACCGAAGTACGAACACGTATCCATAACATGC
>JBKJQT010000314.1:0-5795 GCA_046593855.1 Candidatus Nitrotoga sp.
ATCATCTTCTTTCGGTGGATACCGAAAGAACTCGACCGTATGAATTTCTGTGAGTGTAAAGCGTTATGCCACGAGCGCAGCATTCAAAATTTCATGCTCAATATGTTATAAACTCAACTTTTTTGTTTCACTCAAGTTTAGACATTCAACTACAATCAGACAGCAATTTTGGCATAAAGCTATTCACAAAATATTGAAAATACTGTGAGAGCTTCTTTGAAATTACGAAGGACACGTCTATAAATCACTATTTCCGCCCCAACTCCTGACTACGCTCGTCGCCAAGTGGTGCCAGAGGCATAGTCTTCCAACACAATTCCCGCCTCTAATAACTCCTTACGGATGCGGTCGGATTCAGCAAAATTTTTAGATTGCTTAGCAGCAGTTCGTTCGGCAATTAGAATGACGACACTCTTAGTCATGCCCGGTGGAATAAAGTCAATTGTAGCTGTGCCCCCGATTTTTGCAGAACCCGCAATCAGTGCACCGGTGGCCACATGAATTTTTACATCACGATGCCTTCCTTGCAGATAATCATCAGGGGTCTGCTGCAACAAGCCAAGCACTTCACCTAACATCTTAAGTTTCTTTGCGGCTTCTATCGATTGGCTGCGATTCACTTCATTTGCCAGGTCGAACAAAACTGCCATCGCTTCAGGCGTATTGAAGTCATCGTCCATTACCGTTTTAAAACGCTGTGAATAAGGCTCGTTCCAATCGATTGAACTCGTTTTGGTTTCAATAGGCACAGCAATATTTTTTAATGCCGTGTACAGGCGCTTCAATGACTGCTTGGCATCGTCCAAATGCGCATCGGAATAATTCAGCTGGCTGCGATAGTGCGCCCGCAGGATAAAGAAGCGTACCACTTCGGCATCATATTTTTTCAGCACCTCGCGGATGGTGAAAAAATTACCGAGGCTTTTCGACATCTTCTCATTGTCTACGCGCACGAAGCCATTGTGCATCCAGACATTCACATACTTGCACTGACATGCGCCCTCACTTTGAGCAATCTCATTTTCGTGGTGCGGAAACTGTAAATCAGCACCCCCACCGTGAATGTCAAAATGTTTACCCAACGTTGCCAGGCTCATCGCCGAACATTCAATATGCCAACCAGGTCGCCCTTTCCCCCAAGGAGAATCCCATTTTACTTCGTCCGGCTCGCTCTCTTTGGCGTGTTTCCACAGTACAAAATCGAGCGGATCAAGCTTGCCATCATTCACCTCCACACGCTCACCGGCACGTAAATCCGCCAGCGTTTTACCAGATAATTTGCCGTAATTGACAAACTTTCGCACTGCATAGTTCATATCTCCATCAGCGGCTTGATAGGCTAATCCAGTAGCTTCCAGCTTGGCGATCATGTCCAGCATTTGCGGTATGTATTGAGTGGCTCGTGGTTCAAAATCCGGTGGCAGAATGCCCAGTGCACGTTCATCCTCATGCATCGCATCAATAAAACGCTGCGTGAGCGCGTGGATAGATTCAACATTTTCCGCCGCACGCTTGATAATCTTATCGTCAATGTCGGTGACATTACGCACATAGGTTACATCCAGCCCGCTCGCTTTAAGCCAGCGATATACCATATCGAATACCACCATCACCCGCGCATGACCGAGATGGCAATAGTCATACACCGTCATGCCACATACATACATTCGCACCTTGCCGGGTTCGATGGGAATAAGGTCTTGCTTGTCGCGGGTGAGAGTATTGTAAATTTTCAGCATCAAAAACCTTTAGAGCAAACTTTTCTTAACTATCTGCGCACCAGCAACACCGGCATGGATGCGGTACGGGTTACACCTTCTGCCACACTGCCCATCAGTAAATGCGCAATACCCTTGCGACCGTGCGTGCCCACTACCAGCAAATCGGCATTCCATTTCTGAGCCTCCTCTGATATGCCGCTTCCGATGCGACCACCATAGGTCTCAACCAATTTTGTTTCGACCGTTATACCTTTCTCGGCAAGCTGTCTTCTGTACTTTTCCAGCAATTCCTTTCCTGCATCAACAACCGCTTTCAAACTACTCTGCATCAGGATCATATTCATACCGTCAGGCTCCCACATGATGGGTATTTCTTCACACACATGCAGCAGCAAGATTATGGAACTCATTTCTCGAGCCAGCTTGGTTGCTTCGTCTAACGCCTTACCGGAAGTTTCGCTACCATCGACCGCCACTACCATACGCTTATACATTGATGCCTCCTGCTTAACTCTGATCTTTGGTCCAGGAATCTTTGAGGGTCACGGTGCGATTGAACGTCAGTTTTCCACCGGGCTGGTGCTCATGCCGATCAGTGCAGAAATAACCGAGACGCTCAAACTGATAATGTGTTTCAGGTGCCGCGTCACGCACGGCAGGCTCGACCCAACCCTGAACCACGGTCAGTGACGCTGGGTTGATGAATTCACAGAAATCGCGTGCCTTATCGCTGTCTGGTTCCGGCACGGTGAACAGGCGATCATACAAACGAATCTCCGCGGGCAGTGCATGTTCAACGGACAGCCAGTGGATCACACCCTTTACCTTGCGCCCTACCGGATTCTTACCCAGCGTATCTTGATCAATAGAGCAGCGAAGCTCGATTACGTTACCGTCAATATCTTTTACTACTTCATCACAGCGCATCACATAACTGTAGCGCAAGCGCACTTCACCACCGGGTGTCAAACGCTGCCAGCCCGCGGGCGGGTTCTCGGTAAAGTCATCGATCTCAATCCAAATCTCTTTGTTGAACGGCACCATGCGGCTACCGAATTCTGGATGTTCCGGATGAAAGCCAGCTTCGCGGGATTGGCTCTCACCCGCCACAAAATTGCTGATGATGACCTTCAGCGGTTTAACCACCGCCATCACGCGCGCCGCACGCGCCTCTAAGTCTTCGCGGATGCATGTCTCCAGCACAGACATATCAACCACGTTTTCACTCTTGGAAATACCAATCCTGCGCGTAAATTCGCGGATACCTTGCGGAGTGTATCCGCGTCTGCGCATTCCGATAATGGTCGGCATACGTGGATCATCCCAGCCGGATACATGTTGCTCTGTGACAAGCTGCAACAGCTTGCGTTTGCTGGTTATGGTGTAGCGTAATTCCAAACGCGAGAATTCAATTTGTCGGGGATGAGACGGCACAGCCAGCTGATCCAGCACCCAGTCATATAAGGGACGGTGGTCTTCAAACTCCAGCGTACATAGCGAGTGAGTAATGCATTCCAGCGCATCGGAAATACAGTGAGTGTAGTCATACATCGGGTAGATGCACCAAATATCACCCGTGCGAATGTGATGCGCGCGACGAATGCGGTAGATCGCCGGGTCGCGCAAGTTGATGTTGCCAGAACCCATGTCGATCTTAGCGCGCAGCACCTTGGCGCCATCGACAAACTCACCTGCGCGCATGCGCTGAAACAGATCAAGGTTTTCAGCTACAGAGCGCTCGCGGTACGGACTGGGTTTGCCCGGATGAGTAAGCGTGCCGCGATACTCGCGCATTTCCTCAGCACTGAGATCATCCACATAAGCCTTTCCCTGCTTGATCAACTCGACCGCAAAACTATAAAGCTGTTCGAAGTAATCAGACGCCCATCGCACCTCACCCTGCCATTGAAAGCCCAACCATTGAACGTCCTCCTGAATAGCGCGTGCATATTCCTCGCTTTCCTTTTCTGGATTAGTGTCATCAAAGCGCAAATTGCAGTGACCCGGATAGTCGAGTGCCAAACCAAAGTTCAGACAAATTGACTTGGCATGGCCAATATGAAGATATCCATTTGGCTCCGGTGGGAAGCGTGTGACAATATCAATATGTTTACCGCTCGTCAGATCGGCCTCAATAATATTGCGGATGAAGTGGGGAATAGGTGCTTGTGTGTGGCTGCTCATTATTCGACGGTTCTTTTAGGGCAAGAATAACGATTTTACCCGAAAATCTCCTTACTCAAACAGATGAAGCACGGATAGCCTTGCCAGCTGATACGATAAGCTGTGAAAAAAATGAGCAGATTTGATAGAATCCAGTTTCCTTGGGTAACCCATTTATTCTGAATGCTTCATAAATTTCGCGTGATGATCGCGCAAGATTGACTGATAGGAAAATTTTGGTAAAAACGTGGCGTAATTATTTATACGCCCAAGCGAACAAAATCTTTCATATCAGTCATAAATAATTTCGGAAAAGTACCACATAATGGATAATTTCAACCGCTTTGGCCTCCACGCAGCACTATTCGGAGGCGCACTGTTGCTGTGCTTCAGCCTCACCGCAGGCGCGGATGAAATTCAGGATATCAATAAGCTGTTCAAGCAGAATCAGCATGCGCAGGCACTGAAGCGGGTTGACATCTATCTCACCAACAAGCCCAAGGATGCAAAGGCACGCTTCCTGAAAGGTCTAATCCTCACCACACAGCGTAAAACCAATGACGCTATTAGCATATTTTTATCGCTGACTGAAGATTACCCCGAACTGCCGGAGCCATATAACAACCTCGCCGTGCTATACGCTGGGTTAGGCCAATACGACAAGGCCAAGGTCGCACTGGAAACGGCAATCCGCAACCACCCGAACTATGCCACCGCCCAAGAAAATTTGGGCGATATCTACGCTAAAATGGCTAGCCAGGCTTATGAGCGCGCACTACAACTGGACCGGAACAATGCCACCACACAGACCAAGCTTGCTCTGATTAATGATCTGTTCCCCAAGAATAAATCCATTACCCCCATTGGTAATGCAGCCAAGCAACAAGCCGCAACTCCCGAGACAACACCGGTACCATCCAAAATAGTTACGGCCATGCCCGCATCTGCTCCATCCACTAAGCCCGCAATTATTAAAAAGCTGGTTGTCAACAATAGCGCTGAAGTGCTGAAAACATTGCATGAATGGGCCGAAGTATGGTCGTCCCAAAATGTCAGAAAATATTTAGATTTCTATACTACCGATTTTAAAACTCCGAATGGCAAAAACCGTGACCAGTGGGAAACTGAAAGCAATGCACGTATCAACACGCCTAAATATATCGAGATCAATGTCAGCAATGAAAAGGTCAGCTTCCCGGATGAAAACCACGCCACCCTTACTTTTCATCAATCCTATCGCTCTGACTACCTCAACACATCCTTCGACAAGTTCATGCTTCTGGTAAAATTAAACGGTAAATGGCTCATTCAAGAAGAACGTGCCGTAAAATAATTTAACATGTTTCTCTGCCTAGCTCCCGGTGCCTCCCTGTCTCTGACCTTAACTCTTGCACCGATATACATATTCAATCCATATCCTCCTACTTACCGGAAAGTGAAACGCTATGCCGCTATATATAAACATATAAGGAATAGCATAATGAAACTCCAAACATATTACCCTACCTGCTGCTTAGTTACGTGCGGTGGTGCATCGCACCAGTTGGCACTCTTTCCAACCTTCAGCAATAAATGGAGAATTTAGCATGGTTAAACTACATACCAATTATGGAATAATTACTCTTGAACTGGATGCCGAAAAAGCGCCTGTCACTGTTAAAAACTTCCTCGAATATGTAAACAGTGGTTTTTATTACAAGACCTTATTTCATCGCGTGATCGATGGATTCGTAATTCAGGGTGGCGGCTATAATTACTCGTTGGGAACAGTTTCGATGAGCAGCATTGCAAAAATGGCACCAAAATCTCCTAATGCACCTATAAAAAATGAGGCCGCAAACGGCCTGAAGAACGACAAGTATACGATCGCCATGGCGATCGTATACTTGTCGTTCTTCAGGCCGTTTGCGG
>JBKJQT010000301.1:0-10293 GCA_046593855.1 Candidatus Nitrotoga sp.
GGGATGCAGAACACCGTTTGGAACATTCTTTGAAAAAATACGTTATTTCAAGCTACCCGTAAGGTAGCGTACTTAAATTGTTAATTTGCGGACTATAAAGGAGAAGTTAAATGCCAAAGGTATCAATTGCACACATGATTGTAGCGAGCGCCCTATTAACATCCCTAAATGGAGCTGCTGCACCTCGGGATGAGAAAGTCACATCGGTGTCAGATCAAAAGGAAGTGGCTGTCACGATTTACAACGACAACCTGGCTTTAATCAAAGATGCGCGCAGGGTAAAACTGGACCGTGATTTCAATAAACTGGCTTGGCGCGAAGTCTCCGCTCAAATGCGGCCCGAGACGGCACTATTACGCAATCTTACCAATTCCAGTGGATTTCGCTTGCAGGAGCAAAATTTTGATTTTGATCTGTTGACGCCGCAAAAGCTGCTGGAAAAATATCTCAACAAAGAGGTGACAGTAATTCAAACCAATCCAGCCACCGGTATGGAAATCAGAGAAATAGCCACAGTGCTTGCAACCAATGGAGGCACCGTACTCAAATTTGCCGACCGTATAGAGACCGGCGTCCCTGGTCGCCTGGCATTCTCTGGTGTTCCGGAGAATTTACGCGACAAGCCTACTCTGGTTGTCTCACTCATCAACCCAGTTGCGGGCGAACAAAATCTTGAACTTTCCTATTTAACTGCTGGACTATCATGGCGCGCCGATTATGTGGCTGTATTAAATGAACGCGATGACCGCCTTGATCTCAATGGCTGGGTCACGCTGACCAATCACAGTGGGGCAGCGTATCCGAATGCCAAGCTGCAACTGGTTGCCGGTGATCTGAACCGGGTGCGTCAACCACAATCCATTTCGCGCAATATGATGGCTATGGCGCCGAAAATGGCAGATGCGGAGGAAATGAAAGAAGAATCACTGTTTGAATATCATCTCTATACGTTGCAACGCACTACGACATTAATGGAGAACCAGACCAAGCAGGTGGCGCTGATGTCGACATCCAGCGTACCCATAAATAAAGAGTTTTTGTTGGCAGGTGCGAATTACTATTACTCCGGACAGTATGGAGACATCGGTCAGAAGCTTAAAGTAGCGGTCTTTGTAGAATTTCAAAACAAGGGCGAGGGCTTAGGAATTCCGCTACCCAAGGGGGTCATCCGGGTTTACAAAAAAGATGCTCAGGGCAATGCCCAATTTGTAGGCGAAGATCAAATTAATCACACACCTAAAAATGAGTCTATTCGCTTGAAATTGGGAGAGGCATTTGATGTAACAGCCGACAAGAAGCAGACTGATTTTCAGAAACTGGCCGGAACGGGACGTTCTAGTAACATCTTTGAAAGTGCTTATGAGATTGTATTGAAGAATGCCAAGAACGAGGCAGTCACAGTGGTGGTAAGAGAGCCTATGCCAGGTGACTGGACGATGATATCTGAATCTCAACCACACACCAAGGTGACATCCGGCATAGCGGAATGGAAAGTAATGGTACCCGCTGACGGCAAGGCTACGTTGACTTACCGGGTGCGTGTCAAATATTGATATTGCGGAGAATTATATTCTTTGGGTGATTAGCGCATAAGCTAATGTGTACTAACGCAGGCCTGATCTGACGGTTACCGTTCTTTAAGCTTGATTACGGATTCGACACCCATATCAAACTCGGTAACGCTCACTTTACAAGTGTATTGTCAGATCAGATTGAAACTGGTTCAATTCAACAATATTTTTATATGATCTTAGCCTTTATCGAACCTCATTATTCCCCCCAAACAATGAATCTTGATGGTGTCTTTCGCGGCGAAACGACCTTCTAGAAGCTGTTTGGCAAGGGGATTCTCCAATTGTGACTGGATGGCACGTTTAAGTGGACGGGCGCCATACGTAGGATCGAATCCGGCGGTGGCGATTTCCGTCAGGGCGGCATCGGTAATTTCAAGTTTCATATCCATTGCAGCTAAACGGTTTTCCAAATAGCCCAGCTGTATACGCGCGATAGCCTTGATATTTTTTTCATCCAATGCATGGAACACCACCACTTCGTCTATGCGGTTGATGAATTCAGGACGGAAATAACTCTTTACCTCGCCCATCACAGCCAGTTTGATGACCTGGTAATCGTCGCCTGACATCTGTTGGATCATTTGACTGCCAAGGTTCGAGGTCATTACAATCACTGTGTTCTTGAAATCTACGGTACGCCCCTGTCCGTCGGTCATTCGGCCATCATCCAGCACTTGCAGAAGTACGTTGAACACATCCGGGTGAGCCTTCTCCACTTCGTCCAACAATATGACGGAATACGGTTTGCGCCTTACGGCCTCGGTAAGTCCGCCGCCTTCTTCGTAGCCAACATAGCCTGGCGGTGCACCGATCAGTCGCGATACGGAATGCTTTTCCATATACTCACTCATGTCGATGCGGATGAGGTGATCTTCTGAATCGAATAAAAATCCAGCCAAGGCCTTGCATAACTCAGTTTTACCCACTCCAGTTGGACCTAAAAACAGGAAGGATCCGTAGGGCCGGTTAGGGTCGCCTAGCCCGGAACGAGAACGACGGATGGCGTCCGACACCAAACGTACTGCCTCGTCTTGTCCGACTACGCGCTCATGCAACTTGGCTTCCATCTGCAGCAGTTTGTCACGCTCGCCCTGCATCATCTTGGAAACCGGAATACCGGTAGCACGACTCACCACTTCTGCAATTTCTTCCGCACCCACGTGCGTGCGCAGCAGTCGATTCTGAGGTTTGGTTGCTTCTGCCTGATTCGCCTCTTTTAATTTCGCTTCAAGTTGCGGGAGTTTGCCATATTGCAACTCGGCCACTTTTTCCAATTTGCCTTCGCGCTGCAATCGGATAATTTCGGCACGTACGCGTTCGATTTCTTCCTTTACCTGTGCCGTGCCATGTGCCGAGCCTTTCTCCGCCTTCCATATTTCTTCCAGGTCGGCATATTCACGCAATAACTTTTCAATCTCGTCTTCGATAAGCTGCATGCGTTTTTTCGAAGCCTCGTCCTTTTCTTTCTTTACTGCTTCGCGTTCAATTTTCAACTGAATCAGGCGTCGGTCAAGTTTGTCCATCACTTCCGGTTTGGAGTCAATTTCCATCTTGATGCGCGCGGCGGCTTCGTCGATCAGATCAATTGCCTTATCCGGCAAAAAACGGTCGGTAATATAGCGGTGCGACAATTCTGCCGCTGCCACGATAGCCGGATCGGTAATCTCCACGCCGTGGTGCAACTCATATTTTTCCTGCAAACCACGCAAGATAGCGATGGTTGCTTCCACTGTCGGTTCATCCACCAGCACCTTTTGGAAACGCCGCTCTAGCGCGCCATCTTTCTCGATGTATTTGCGGTATTCATCTAGCGTAGTGGCGCCAATGCAATGTAACTCGCCGCGCGCCAGCGCAGGTTTCAGCATGTTACCCGCATCCATTGCACCTTCAGCCTTGCCCGCGCCGACCATGGTATGCAGCTCGTCAATAAATACGATAATGCGCCCTTCCTCCATGGCTATTTCCTTGAGCACAGATTTCAGACGTTCTTCGAATTCGCCCCGATATTTCGCACCGGCCAGTAGCGCCGCCATATCGAGCGACAATACGCGCTTGCCCTTCAGGGATTCCGGCACTTCTTCGTTGACAATACGCTGCGCTAAGCCCTCCACGATAGCGGTCTTACCGACGCCCGGTTCACCGATCAAAACTGGGTTATTCTTGGTGCGGCGTTGCAGAACCTGAATAGCGCGACGGATCTCATCGTCACGTCCGATCACTGGATCCAGCTTGCCTTGACGGGCACGCTCGGTAAGGTCCACAGTGTATTTCTTCAGCGCTTCGCGCTGACCCTCAGCTTCCTGGCTACCCACGTTTTGCCCACCACGCACCGCGTTGATCGCTTGCTCCAAAGCTGCACGGACTACACCGTGCTGCTTCAATAGACGTCCGCATTCACCCTTGTCTTCTGTTAGCGCTAACAAAAACATTTCTGAGGCAATAAATTGGTCGCCGCGATTTTGCGCTTGCTTGTCGGTGAGATTAAACAAATTAGCGAGATCACGTCCGACCTGCACTTCGCCGCCGTGTCCTTCTACCTTGGTCAGGCGCGCCACACTTTGCGTCAACGCCTCTTTTAAAGGAACGACATTCCCACCTGCGCGTGCAAGCAGTGAGGCCGCGCCACTATCGGCATCGTTAAGCAATGCCAGCAGTAAATGCTGCGGCTCAATGAATTGATTGTCACTACCCACAGCTAAACTCTGGGCATCAGACAGCGCCTGTTGCAGCTTAGTCGTAAATTTGTCGAATCGCATAATGGCCCCTTGTATAAAAGTTATGGATTAATAGATGGGGCAGCTGGCAGAAATTTCAAGTATCCCAAAGCCATATTTCGATCTAATTAATACATGACCTTGCCCCTGCAAAACGTAACGCTTAACTATTGAGACGATCAGAAAGCGTATTGCCCGCTTGCTCGCCTTGTCGGGAATTACATGCTGATACCTTCAACAATATTTCGTGCGATATCCGTCAAATGACTTGCTCGTCTGGATTTGCCTCTTCCTGATTCTGACAGAGCCGAAGTTTCGGTTGCCGGTGCCGGGGTCTAAGCAAAATAGAAGCCTCTTGAGGCTGTTAATAACACCGTCACCAATAAAAAGCTTGGGCGGATTTTCATAAAATCAATATGACAATCGTTTCTGAAAGACACTTGTCATTCCCACTCAATAGTCGCAGGCGGCTTCCCGGAAATATCATAAACCACGCGGTTAATACCTCGCACTTCGTTGATGATGCGGTTAGATATTTTGGCCAGCAAGGCATGCGGTAATTCTGCCCAATGTGCAGTCATGAAGTCCTGTGTTTGCACAGCACGCAGCGCCACAACCCATTCATAAGTGCGACCATCGCCCATCACACCCACCGATTTTACTGGCAGGAATACAACAAATGCCTGCGCGGTTTTCTCATACCAGCCAGATGTATGCAACTCTTCAATGAAGATTGCATCCGCACGGCGCAACAAGTCGGCGTACTCTCGCTTGACTTCGCCGAGGATACGCACGCCCAGACCCGGTCCTGGGAATGGGTGGCGATAGACCATGTCGCGCGGCAAGCCAAGAGCCACACCGAGTTCGCGCACTTCGTCCTTGAACAGTTCGCGCAATGGTTCCAGCAGCTTAAGATGCATGGTGTCGGGTAAGCCGCCAACATTGTGGTGTGATTTGATGTTTTGTGCTTTTTTGGTTTTGGCACCAGCAGATTCGATTACGTCAGGATAAATGGTGCCTTGCGCTAGCCATTTAGCCTGCGGCAATTTGGCGGCTTCGCGCTGGAATACTTCTACAAATTCGCGTCCGATAATTTTGCGTTTTTGTTCTGGATCAGACACGCCGGCCAAATGTTTCATGAATTCCGTACCAGCATCAACATGGATAACTTTCACCCCCAGATTTTTAGCAAAAGTTTCCATCACTTGCTTGGCTTCATTCAAGCGCAACAGGCCATTATCCACAAATACGCAGGTGAGCTGGGTACCGATGGCACGATGCAGCAGTGCTGCGGCCACGGAAGAATCCACTCCGCCGGACAGACCGAGGATGACTTCTTCCTGGCCGACTTGGGCTCGGATTTTGTCTATCGCCTCACCGATGTATTCGGGCATGTTCCAGTCCTGCTCGCAGCCGCAGATGGCATGCACGAAGCGGCTAATTATCGCCTTGCCTTGCGGAGTATGGGTCACTTCTGGATGAAATTGTACGGAGTAGAAACGGCGTGCCTCGTCGGCCATACCGGCAATCTGCGTGATGGCATTGGAAGCAATTACCATGAAGCCCGGCGGCAACGTGGTGACCTTATCGCCGTGGCTCATCCATACATCCAGCAAGCCGTGGCCTGCCTCGTTGTTACAATCCTGAATATCGCGAAATAATTTTGAATGGCCGCGTGCACGGATTTCCGCATAGCCAAATTCGCGCACCAGGCCGATCTCTACTTCCCCACCCAATTGCGCGGCCATGGTTTGCATACCGTAACAAATACCCAGTACTGGCACGCCCAGTTGAAATACCACTTGCGGTGCACGCGGGGCGTCACCTTCAGTCACTGAATTGGGCCCGCCCGAAAGAATGATGCCTGCCGGCTTGAAATCGCGAATGAATTCATCACCTACGTCGAAGGGATGCAGCTCGCAGTAAACATGAGATTCGCGCACACAGCGCGCTATGAGTTGGGTGTATTGTGAACCAAAGTCGAGAATCAGAATTTTTTGGTGGGACATAAAATTATCAGAGGTAAGTTATTAAGGGTAAATTATTAATTATTTGTTGGGTGCAGCGATTGTTGCCAGCCCACAGGCAGTTCGATTGGCCTTTACCCTATTATCAGCTCACGATATTCAGCCCCAAGCTAATAACTAATCAATATGATAATTCGGTGCTTCCTTGGTGATCTGCACGTCGTGGACATGCGATTCGCGCATACCGGCAGATGTGATTTGCACAAACTCAGCCTTGGTATGCATTGTGGCGACATCCGGACAACCCAGATAGCCCATGCTGGCTCGTAGACCGCCCATTAATTGGTGGATAACTGCTAGCACGCTGCCCTTGTAAGGCACGCGTCCTTCCACTCCTTCAGGAACCAATTTGTCTTGATTGGTTTCGCTATCCTGAAAATAACGATCACTGGAACCCTGCTGCATCGCGCCTATACTGCCCATGCCGCGGTAGGATTTATAAGAGCGTCCCTGGAACAGCTCCACCTCACCGGGCGCTTCTTCTGTACCTGCAAACAGACCGCCCAACATCACAACGTGCGCACCTGCCGCAATCGCCTTAGCGATGTCGCCGGAATAACGCACTCCACCATCTGCAATGAGGGCTATACCAGAACCTTGCAATGCGTCCGCCACATTCTGGATAGCCGATATTTGTGGCACGCCTATACCCGCGACCATACGCGTAGTGCAAATAGAGCCAGGGCCAATCCCTACTTTAACGCCGTCTGCGCCATGATCCACAAGGGCCTTGGCGGCGGCAGCAGTAGCAATATTCCCACCAATCACATCTACGTTCGGAAAATTCTTCTTCACCCACTTAACACGATCCAGCACGCCCTGCGAGTGGCCATGTGCGGTATCCACTATGAGCACATCCACTCCGGCTTCGATTAATAGAGTAGCGCGTTCGTCCGTGCCTTCGCTCACTCCAATCGCAGCACCAACGCGCAAACGCCCCAGTTCATCTTTACACGCCAGCGGATGTTCGCTGGATTTAAGAATATCCTTTACGGTAAATAGACCACACAGCTCAAACGCATCATTTACTACCAGTACACGTTCAATACGATGCTGATGCATCAATCCGCGCGCCTCGTCACGGCTGGCGTTTTCCTTTACCGTGATCAGCCGTTCTTGCGGTGTCATAATATTTTGGATGGGTTGATCAAGGTTACTTTCGAAACGCAAATCGCGGTTAGTCACAATACCGACCACCTGCTTACCCTGCACCACCGGCAATCCGGAAATATTATGCTGGCGAATGAGGTTCAGCACATCGCGCACTGTCATCCCGGGTGTGACGGTGATGGGATCCTTCACCATCCCACTTTCAAAACGCTTAACCTTGGATACCTCAGCAGCCTGCTGCTTAGCGGTCATATTTTTGTGTACGATGCCGATACCCCCTTCCTGCGCCAAGGCTATTGCCAGACGCGCCTCGGTAACGGTATCCATGGCAGCGGATAGCAGAGGAATATTCAAGGTGATGTTGCGGGTAAGTTGAGTACGCAAACTGACATCACGTGGCAATACATTGGAATGTGCCGGAATCAGCAAGACATCGTCAAAAGTTAGCCCTTTTTGGGTGATACGCATAATAGACAACCTCAACAAAAATTTACCGATGGATTGGCATTTTATAGGTTTTTACCAGTACCAACTTCAATTTGTGCAAATGAATGACTGTCGTTGTCTCGGAATCTTGTACACAAAACAGATATGCCATCAACCAGCGTGTTTTTCAGTTCCGGCCGGCTAATCGATTTCTGCGGCACTGTTGATACGCCGCGAAAAAATTCATGTTGTAGTTTGTCATAATTTAAATAATCACCTTCAATCACTTTCAGAATGTGAGCCAGCTCAGAAATTTTCTTAACATTAGCAACAAACTCCCAGCTGACTGCATGATGTGCTGAGTGATTAGCGCCGAGGGCTATTAATCTGTCGTTTCAAGATTACGCAGGAAGGACTCCATTACAGGCAGCAGCACCTGAGGCCGCTCTTCCGCTGGAGAATGGCCGCTATCCTCGATCACAAACAACCGTGAGCCGGGGATCGCTTGGTGGAGTCGCTCGCCGACGCTGACCGGGACAATCCTGTCCTGCCTACCCCAAACGATGAGAGTCGGCACCTGGAGGCTTGGATACTGTAGAGAAAGGTCTTTCAGGTCCGGCGGCTGGATCTGGCGCGCGCTGGTTACTGCGGCATAGCGCCCTTCAGGTGTCTTCAGGGCCTTGGCGTAAGCCTTAACCGCATCCTCGGGCACTGTCGAATTTTTTGCATACACTAATTTCATCACCTCTCGAATTTGAATTTCAGGAGGCGCCACTCTCACGGCAAACGGCCCAAGTCCGGGAGTTGCAAGTAAACGAATGAACATGGGCATCTGCTGCGGGTATGCGATACCGTCGATCAACACCAAACCTCTCTGTCGATCAGGGCGATTGTTGCAGGTAGAGCGAAGCCACCAGCGCAATGCCGCCGCCGAGGGAATGTCCCACAATAGTTACATCTTTCAGATCGTTATCCTCTACGTAATCGCGGATCAACCGTGCTTGTTCGTAGACTGAATAACGCTCGTCGGCCGGTTTTGGAGAGTCGCCAAAACCCTTCAGGTCAATTGCGATCACCCGGTTTTGTTGAGCCAATGCAGGGGCCAAATGACGCCAGACATAGACGCTGTTGCCGAAGCCGTGAATTAGCAACACGGGCTTACCCGAACCCGACACCTCCACGTGCAAATCAATGCGCGGCTCATCTTTCAAGGTTACCGGGTAATCTCGCCAAGCAGGCGTGCTCTTGTCAAGGACAGCACAGCCGGAGTTAATTGCCAACACAATGCCGCTAATCAGGGTCGCAAAACACCGTGTGACCGCTAAAGTAAAACCCGATCTCATTTTAACAAAACCCAGTCGCTTAGCTTAAATAGAAAGGTATAGACATCGAAAAACATGCCTACGGCGAACGCGAAGAGCGAGAAGAGCGGCAGCGATGCGGTAATCCAGCTTATCCGACGCACTCTCCGCATCAAATCGGCGTCGCCTGAATTCAAGTAACTTGGAATGCACACGACAGCGAAGGAAACTATGGCGAGGAACAGACAGAGTCCAAGGGAAAGCGGGAGCAAGTTGGAAAAATACAAATCGATCGGCTGGAGTTCTTTCCCGTAACAACATGACTGGCACTGATCGAGTACTTTGGCCGGTGCAGCCACGAAGTCTCCCCCTGCATTTGTCAGTGTCCCCGCAAAGGCCTTCTTGCACTCGATAAGCACCATGATCTGATCCCGCTTGGCATTGATCATCTGATAGGACTGCAAAACGATACTGACAGCTCCCCACAGGGCGCCCAACAGGATCAGTGGCAGCCCCAAAATGGGCATATCTTTCATATTTTATTTACGGGGTGAATAACACTGACCAGTCGATGCAACTGCCAAGCTAAGGTACAAAATAGCCGAAGGTCAAGGCGCATCGCAAGGACTCCAACAAAGGTTGAAAGGAGATTAAGGGCGGTATGTTTTAGAAATCGTTAATTCACTAATTTTCTGAAATTTTTTCCATGCCCGACATCAAGCACATCATCCGTTTTCATGGATATCGAATTGTCTCGCATAATTACAACCACGGCTTATATATCTTAAGGGTACCTCTAAAAATACAATTTTCGTCACAAATACGGCGTTACTCGAAAAAAATAATTGCTTACATATCAATCATATGCCGCGCTCAAATTTTTTACTTGTGCCTTATATTGCTTAGAAACTTGAATTTTTAGAGATGCCCTTAAGGATACAAATCGTTTAGATACAAACCGTGGCCATTGAACGTTTTTATAAGAAACCGATTGAATTTAATTTGATTCCAGATGCAATGGTTGTATTCCATAGCCGATATAACTTTATATTTCCTGATCTCAACATTCAGATGTGGCTATTAATTGGAACGCACTAATCTTACGTGATTAGGAACAGCGCTGTACTCGCTGAACACTTTG
>JBKJQT010000403.1:0-3808 GCA_046593855.1 Candidatus Nitrotoga sp.
CAAATGGCGACCCCGATGCAGGCAATTTGCCGCGCGTGGATGCGGAAACCGGGAAGGGTCTTGTCACTGATGTTTGCATCAAGCGCAAGATACGTAATTATGTCGGGATCGCAAAAAATTGTGAGCGTCCCTTTGATATTTATGTGAAGGAAAAAGCTGTATTGGGTAGGGCGCACACCACGGCATTTCAGGAGTTGGACATCAAGTTGGGGCAAGATGTGACCATTCCTGTTCCAGACGATATTGCAGAAGAGATTGCTGAGGCCGAGTTGCCGGATGGATTATCGCTTGATACAGACGACGAAGACAAACCCATTCTTTTGGTATCTGGTGTGCTGGATAAAAAAGAGGCCAAGAAAGCAATCAAAGAAAGTGATTTGTCGAAGAAGATGCAGGCTTTCTTGAACAAGTCATTGATCGACGCCATGCCACGCAAACCCACTGCTGAAGAAACAGAACGTGGTAGGGAGAAGATGTGCAATACGTTTTTTGACGTTCGTACATTCGGTGCCGTGATGTCGCTCAAGTCCGCACCAAATTGCGGGCAGGTGCGTGGCCCGGTGCAACTGACCTTTGCCCGTTCGGTTGATCCAGTTGTTGCATCGGAGCATTCCATCACCCGCATGGCGGTGGCGACAGAAGCAGAGGCTGAAAAGCAGGGTGGCGACAACCGCACCATGGGTCGCAAGTTCACTGTTCCCTACGGGCTGTATGTCGCGCATGGCTTCATCTCCGCGCATCTCGCCAACCAGACCGGGTTTTCTGAAAATGATCTGAATTTGTTGTGGGATGCGCTTGCCAACATGTTCGAGCATGACCGCTCTGCCGCGCGCGGCGAAATGACGACACGCGGGCTATATGTGTTCAAGCATGACAGTCAACTCGGTAACGCGCATGCGCACAGTCTGTTTGACCATGTGACCGCTAAGCTTAAAGTCGACGTGACAGTACCACGGGAATTCATGGACTATAACGTGCTGGTAGATGGCAACGAAATGGCTGTCAATGCGCAACTGTCTCCGGCACAAGGTGTAACACTTACACGGATGGCATGAACCATGAATGAAATTCTTTTCCTGGTTGAGGAAGCGCCCGAGGGAGGCTATATCGCCCGTGCTCTCGGGGAATCCATCTTTACCGAAGCGGATGATCTCGACAGCTTGCATCAGCAGGTGCGCGATGCGGTGCATTGCCACTTTGAGAAAGGTGAGGCACCGCAGATGATCCGCCTGCACTTTACCCGTGAAGAAGTCATCGCCGTATGAAGCTGCCGCGTAATTTATCTGGCGCGCAGCTCATCAAGGCGTTGGAGGATTTGGGGTACCAGACAACACGGCAAGCTGGCAGTCATGTGCGTTTGACTTGCCTCGCTCGCGGAGAGCATCACTTGACCGTTCCGCTGCACGACCCATTGAGAGTGGGAACGCTGGCAGCGATTCTTACTGATGTGGCAGTACGTCATGATTTGACGCGAGAACAACTTATCGTTGTGCTATTCGGCAAACATTGATGGCGGCTTGCGATCCCAGTGATCCGATCATGCTTTCCGCCCTCCAGCACTGGAGCTATTGCCCGCGCCAGTGTGCACTGATTCATGTCGAACAGGTATTTGATGAAAACGTTTTCACCATGCGTGGCAACGCAGCGCATGAGCGGGTGGATGATCCGGGGTTTGAAACTTTTGAGGGCGTGCGTGCCGAACGTGCTTTGCCGGTGTGGTCGGATCGGCTGGGGCTGATCGGTAAATGCGACGTGGTGGAGTTTCATCCAGACGGGCATATCTATCCGGTGGAATATAAACATGGCCGCAAGCGCGAAAAAATCCACGACGATCTCCAACTTGCCGCGCAGGCAATGTGTCTGGAAGAGATGACTGGCAAGGCCATCACGCACGGCGCGATTTATCACCACGGTTCGCGGCGCAGGCGGGAGGTGGCGATTACGCAAGAATTGCGCGACAAGGTGGAAGAGGCTGTGAACACCATTCGCGCCATGATGGATTCAGGCAAGCTGCCGCCCCCGGCCAATGATGCGCGCTGCAAGGAATGTTCGTTGAATGAAATTTGCCAGCCGCAGGTTGTCGCTGGACGTGCGGCGCAGCATAAACTGCTGGAAACTTTGTTCGAGCCGGAGGCGACGTAAAAATGGCGTACCAGCTTCTCAATACTCTCTACGTCATTACGCCAAACTCCTATCTTCATTTGGAGAATGACACGGTGCGGGTGGATGTGGAGCGTGAGAAGAAATTGCAGGTGCCGCTGCACCACCTTGGAAGTGTGGTGTGTTTGGGCAACATCATGCTTTCGCCTGCGTTGATGCATCGCTGTGCGGATGACGGCATCAGCCTGGTGTTGCTGAATAACCAAGGGCGATTCAAGGCGCGGCTCGAAGGCCCGGTTTCCGGCAATATCCTGCTGCGGCAGGCACAGCATCGTTTGGCACTGGATGAAAAATTTGCGCTGGGCATTGCTCATAGCACGATTGCCGGGAAGTTGCGTAATGCGCGTCAAATACTGTTACGCGGCGCACGTGAAGCAGGTGATGAGAAAGATAGCAGCACACTCACAGCTGCCACAGAAATGCTTTCTAATTCGTTGCGCAATCTGCCGCATGCTCCCGATCTGGATGTGGTGCGTGGCATTGAAGGCGATGCAGCCAAAAATTATTTTGCCGCGTTGCCGCTGTTGGTCAAGCGCGAGGCGCGTGATAAATTCACGATGGATGGCCGCACTCGGCGACCGCCACGCGACCGATTCAACGCGTTGCTTTCGTTTCTCTACTCCATGCTGATGAACGACTGCCGATCCGCGCTGGAGGCTGTTGGGCTCGACCCTCAGCTTGGTTTTTTACATACCGTTCGCCCCGGTCGTGCCGCACTCGCATTAGATTTGATGGAAGAGTTTCGCGCTATCTTTGCTGATCGCTTGGCACTCACTCTGATTAACCGGGGACAGATTGGCCCCAACGATTTTGCTGAACGTGAAGGTGGTGCAGTGTTACTCGAAGGCGACGCACGCCGCACCGTGGTGGTGGCCTATCAGGAGCGCAAACAGGAGGAAGTGATGCACCCCTTGCTTGAAACTAAGGTGCCGATTGGCCTGTTACCGTTGCTTCAAGCGCGCTTCATGGCGCGCACCCTGCGCGGGGAAATGGAAGGCTATCTTCCGTTTCTCTATCGTTAAATATCATGCTAATTATTATCACCTACGACGTATCCACCGTAACCGCCGCTGGTCGTAAACGGTTGCGCCGCGTCGCGAAAGTTTGCGAAAGTACTGGGCAGCGGGTACAAAATTCAGTGTTTGAGTGCAAGGTTAACCAGATGCAGCTTGAAGAATTAGAGCGGCGACTGCTTGCCGAGATAGACGAAAAAGAAGATAGCCTGCGCTTATACCGTTTGACCGAACCGGTGGAGTTGCACATCAAGGAGTATGGAAATTTCCATGCTGTGGATTTTGAAGGGACGCTGGTAATATGATGCGCGAACCAGTAGCAACGACACAAACGCGGCAGGTTCGCGTTGTGGCTAATATATTGACGAAAGATGATTTTCTGTTTTCGTCGTTTGATTGTACGGACTTTCGGCTTCACGAAAACCGAGGGTTCGCGCAAAGTGCGCTTTTCAACGTTGAAAGTCATGATGTTGTAAGCGGACTGTAGCGCCCGTCCTTCGGGACGGGCGAGGATTGAAACATTGAAAGAGCCTTTAACCTTAACTGTGCCGCGCGTATCAATCGGATTGTGAGTAACCAGGTTATAAGACCGGCCAAATTCGCCTAGGTCGGTAACTTCCCCAACCGTGGTATAG
>JBKJQT010000189.1:0-4219 GCA_046593855.1 Candidatus Nitrotoga sp.
GGAAAACAGCTATCGGTTTCGCCTTCGGTGCGATTCTGTCGGGTTTAACCGGTTATATCGGTATGCACGTGTCGGTGCGTGCCAACGTGCGTACCGCACAAGCTGCACACGCCGGTCTAAACGCAGCTTTGAATGTAGCTTTCAAGGGCGGAGCCATTACCGGCATGTTGGTAGTCGGCTTGGGTCTGCTGGGTGTAGCGGGTTATTACGCCTTCCTCACTATTCCAATGGGCAGCACCCCTCTTGAAGCAACTCATGCCTTGGTCGGCCTGGCTTTCGGCGGTTCGCTGATTTCTATCTTTGCCCGTCTTGGCGGCGGCATTTTCACCAAAGGTGCTGATGTAGGCGCAGACTTGGTGGGCAAAGTCGAAGCGGGCATCCCCGAAGACGATCCGCGCAACCCGGCGGTGATTGCCGACAACGTCGGTGACAATGTCGGTGATTGCGCTGGCATGGCTGCCGACCTGTTTGAGACCTACGCTGTGACCATCATCGCCACTATGCTTTTGGGTGGTTTGATGATGACCAATTCCGGCTCAAACGCGGTGATTTATCCATTGGTGCTGGGCGGGTTCTCGATCATCGCTTCCATTGTCGGCACCTATTTCGTGACAGCTCGAGAGGGTGGCAAGATTATGAATGCACTCTATCGCGGCTTGATAGTATCTGCTGTGTTGGCGCTAATTGCCTTCTATCCCATCACCCAGTGGCTAATGGGCGACAACGGCGTTTATTCCGTTAATGCGTTATATGGTTCGGCTTTCATTGGGCTGGCGCTGACGGCCGCGCTGGTGTGGATCACCGAATACTACACAGCCACCGAGTTCAGTCCGGTCAGACATATTGCTGAAGCCTCCACCACTGGCCATGGCACCAATGTAATCGCTGGCTTGGGAGTTTCGATGAGGTCGACCGCTGCGCCAGTATTGGCGGTGTGCATGGCCATCTGGAGCGCCTACGAACTGGCTGGCTTGTATGGTATCGCTATCGCCGCGACCTCTATGCTCTCTATGGCGGGGATCATCGTGGCGCTCGATGCCTTTGGCCCGATCACTGACAACGCCGGTGGTATTGCTGAAATGGCAAAGCTGCCGAATAACATCCGCAACATCACGGATCCCCTCGATGCTGTAGGCAATACCACCAAGGCCGTGACCAAGGGCTACGCCATCGGTTCCGCCGGCCTCGCGGCACTGGTGCTGTTTGCCGATTACACCCACGCACTTTCCTCCAATCACCCGGGGTTGACTTTCGATTTATCTAATCACATGGTGATCATTGGCCTTTTCATCGGCGGTATGGTGCCCTACTTGTTCGCTGCCATGGGCATGGAAGCGGTCGGCCGTGCCGCTAGTTCTGTAGTGGTGGAAGTGCGCCGCCAATTCAAGGAAATTCCCGGCCTCATGGAAGGTAACGGCAAGCCTGAATACGGAACCTGCGTTGACATGTTGACCAAAGCCGCTATCAAGGAAATGATCGTGCCCTCTCTGCTGCCGGTCGCGGTACCGATAATCGTCGGTCTAACCCTTGGCGCACAAGCATTGGGCGGCGTGCTCGTTGGTGCCATCGTGACCGGCATCTTCGTGGCAATTTCCATGACCAATGGTGGTGGCGCATGGGATAATGCCAAAAAATATATTGAGGAAGGCAACTTCGGCGGAAAAGGCTCCGAAGCCCATAAGGCGGCGGTAACGGGCGACACCGTCGGCGATCCTTATAAGGATACTGCGGGTCCTGCCATCAACCCGTTAATCAAAATTATGAACATTGTGGCGCTAATGATCGTACCATTGTTATAAATCTCATTCTGTAGCACATTTAGGAGGCTACCCCCAAGCCTCCTTTTTCTCGCCCTTATTTTCTATTCACTGAATGTTACAATTCGGGTCTTTCAATGCGCACAAAAACTCGCATCATGAGTTCAAGTTGGACAAGATTCAGGATGCTTTTTTCGTTGGACTAAACCTAATCAAAATTATGACCGAGGTTACCAACTATCAAACGCATCAAAAAGACATTCGTTTTAATCTCAAGGAATAAAAAAATGACAGCTCGCATCATTGACGGCAAGGCCATCGCTCAGGAATTACGCGCTGAGTGGAAGGTACGTGTGGATGCGCTAAAGGCGCGTGGCATTACGCCGGGCTTGGCAGTCATCATCGTAGGGGAAGACCCTGCCTCAAAGGTGTATGTTGGCAATAAAGTAAAAACCTGCGCCGAAATTGGGCTCTATTCCGAACATATCGCTCTGCCCGCAGACACGCAAGAAACAACATTGCTGGCAAAGATTGCTGAATTGAATGTTAACCCGGCGATCCATGGTTTGCTGATACAACTCCCCTTGCCCAATCATATCGACAGTCATAAGGTGCTGGAAGCAATCAGCCCGAACAAGGACGTAGATGGATTCCATCCGATGAATGTAGGCGCATTGGTTACCGGCACCACCTTATTTCCGCCCTGTACACCATCTGGTACAATGAAATTGCTAGAAAAAATGGGCATCGAAATCGCAGGCAAACACGCCGTGGTAGTTGGCCGTAGCAACATTGTCGGCAAACCAATGGCACTTATGCTGTTGCACCAAAGTGCTACCGTCACTATTTGCACTTCCAAGACGGTGAATCTTGGCAAGTACACAAGGGATGCTGACATTCTGGTGGTCGCTACTGGCAAGCCCCAGATGATTACTGGCGATATGATCAAATCAGGTGCCGTCGTGATTGATATTGGCATTAACCGTCTGCCCAATGGCAAGCTAGTGGGCGACGTTGATTTTGAAAGTGCAAAAGAAGTGGCAGGCTACATCACCCCGGTACCTGGCGGCGTGGGTCCAATGACCATTACCATGCTGATAGCGAATACCATACAAGCAGCAGAACGTGCAGAAAAGCAACAATAACCGTCATTCCAAAAATAACGGTAATGACAAAATCTAAACTAACTCACAAGGAAAGAAATGACTACAACTACCACCCCATCCGGACTGGAATATGAAGACATTACCATTGGCAGCGGAGGCATCGCCCAAGGCGGGCACACAGTTACCGTCCATTACACCGGCTGGCTCACAGATGGCACTACATTCGATTCCAGCAAAGAGAGAGGCGAACCTTTTCAATTCACTCTCGGCGCAAGAGAAGTAATAGCTGGCTGGGATGAAGGTGTACAAGGCATGCAGGTTGGTGGCGTGCGTAAACTAACTATTCCGGCATCGCTGGGCTATGGCGCGCGTGGTGCAGGGCGCGCCATTCCACCCAACTCGACACTGGTGTTTGAAGTGGAGTTGCTGGAAGCGTTATATGGGCGTGGATAAATCCATTAAGTGTGAATGTGCTGGTATGTATTTAAATCGGAGCTGCCCGGAGTTAAAAATATAGATGCAGCGTGACAACTTTTTCTAATCTTAAAATTTAAAGATCCCCTGTGTTAGGTATGACAATGTTGCGCTAGAGTGCCAAATAATATGGGAATGTTAATTAGGTAGATATTTCTTAAAAAGAGCTGTACCCTGCAAAAGGGTAATCTGATAAAAAATAAAGACTTTGTCAGGATGCCGTTCTATACATAACGAAAGGGTAAATCATGAAACTGAACAAAATAGTTTGTGCAGTCGCACTGCTGGGAGCAGGAAGCACTTTCATTGTACCCTCAGCAATAGCAGCATTCGAAACAGGTCAATCCGCTTATTACGTTGGCGGCAGTATCGGTCAGTCAAAATACAAAGACATCCCGCAAGGTTTGAGAAATGTCGATGACAAGGATACTGGGTACAAGGTATATGGTGGCTATCAGATCAACCCAAATTGGGGAGTGGAGGCTACCTATTTTGACTTAGGCAAATTTACCGGTAATGAGACCGTAATTAGTGGCAGGAACGTTGTTCCTGTCAACGCATCTGCAAAAGCAACTGCTTGGGGATTGGCAGGTGTTTATACCGCACCAATCAGCAATGGGTTTTCGGTATTCGGCAAGCTTGGTTTTATTAGAAATGAGTTAAAGACTGATGCTTACGGTGTTGGTTATGAAGCTCATCAAAAAGAAAACCGTACTGGTGCCAACTTTGGGCTTGGCGCGAAATATGATTTCACCCCAAATCTCGCCGTTCGTGCAGAGTGGGAGCGCTTAAATAAATTTGGTAGGAACGATACCACTGGCAAAAGCGACATTGATTTCCTGTCGGCCGGTATCACATTTAAATTCTGATGTTTTGTATTAC
>JBKJQT010000337.1:0-8004 GCA_046593855.1 Candidatus Nitrotoga sp.
AGCTACGGTAATTTTAGCTTCGGTTGGACTGACCAGCCTTAATGCCCAAGCGATTACAGTTGATGGCATTACTTGGGATCCTAATAGTTTTTTCGATTTTAGTTCTACTACCAATCTTTTTGAGGTTACAAGTGGAGTAGCAGGCGCCGAAATTAGTGGTTACGGCAAGATAACATCTGTTAATGCGCTGTCATCATTTGCTGCTGTAGGATATGAATTAACTTATCAATTTGGTGGTTTTATTTTAAACAACTCCGGTGTTCCAGGCGTAGCTGGGGATCCTTTCTTTGGTGCTGGCTCTGGTATAAACGCACTTAATGGCACCTTTTCATTCACTGGGGGTTATCTCCAAGTATTTTCCGATGCATCAGCAGATTTTGATGCACTTATAAAAAGTACTGCTGGAGATGGCACGCTATGGCTTGACTTGATGGCGAATAATACACTTTCTCCACCTAACACATTGACTGGGTCAATCACAGGATTCAGTAGTCTCGGCCTAACAGGTCAAGGTACTGGTTATTTTGATATTATCGGTGGCTCTGCTGCTACTTATTTGGACTCCAATAGCCAACCTGGATTATCTGATTTTACATATACATCTTCGTTCCAACCTCTTAAATCTTCTATTGTTAATGATGGGGCTATAGTAGCAAATGCTTTTGGAACAAATGAAATTTTTGGTAAATCAGTAGTTACTGTTCCTGAGCCAACCAGTATTGCTTTGCTGGGTTTAGGTTTGTTAGGTTTAGGCTTCAGTCGTCGCAATAAAAAGGCTAAATAACTTTTTAGTTCGCTTTAAATAAAGCCGCGCAGATATCTGTGCGGCTTTATTTTTTCACAAACGTAGCCTCGCCATGCAGCATTTGGACTATTATCTGACAGGTAGGGTCAAGTAGGTAATGGTGTTAGGCTGTGTGTTGGCGTGGGTTGCAATAAACTTGGTAATCGCTTGTGTTGGCCATTAACATATAAGCGCAGACTCATTTAGAGAGGGCCTGGGCATGAAATGTGGCAGACAGGTATCATGATTGTCAAAAACTGTTTTAGTGACTTGAGTTTCTATGAAATAGGGTTGGCGCGGGGGATGAACTGTACTATTGAGGGGACCAGCCACTTGAAATGGAAAGCCAATTCGAGTGAGTAACCGTGCCAAGGATGGTTCCATGGCAGCGTAGCAGTGTCTAACACGATGTTTGTTGGCGAGTTTGAAAATTTCGTTATACAGCCCCATCGCCACGAGCGGTCCGTCTGGTTTGTCCGCCGCGCTTGCAGGGTGTGGTCGCTGTGATGCTGTCTGATGGAGCCCGGCACTTGAGAGTTCGCCCCGGTTCCGACGCAATTCTTTGGCAATGGCCATGCGACCTATTTCTCCAATCTGATTGGATGGGATGGTTATCTGATGGGACATCGGGTAACGGGAGGTGATACTCAAGCCTTTGCTATTTGGAAGGATCAGTCGAGAACAGCCCAAAGCACTTCCTGTTTCTAGCGATCGGCAAAGCACGTGCACACTGTGTGCATCGTAAGCATCGCTTTCTAATGGAACATCACTGAAAAACCTGTTTATACTGGGTACGCGTTTTAATTCTTCACAAAAGACTTGGTGTCGCAGAGAGAGATAATCTCTGTATGCTCCGGTGCCCGGCTTCACTATCGAATATACAAATTTTTTCTCAATCACAACAATGATCCTTTATTTATATAGCAATAAATCTATACTAAAAGAGCATTAATCGTGCCATTATTTATTCTCATAATAAACAGTAAGTTAAATTGATTAATGTTATTTTTTTTACTGAATATGTCGTTGTATGGCAACGCCATACTTAATTTATACATATGTATTTGAAATACATATAATATTTATGTCTCCAAAAGGAGACAAATTAAAATTTATATCATATAAGGGTACTGAATTAAAAAGTTAATTTATAGGTAGATCTGGCACGCTTAATAACCACCCGCAAATTCTTGGAAAGCTTAAGATGTTGGATAGAGAAGTCAGGAAAATAATATAAGCAGTTGAACGCTGAAGAGCGCACAACAATCATGCTGAAGAAACGAGAAGAGAGTGGAATGGAGGGCATTGGCTGATAATTGAAATGTCTCCTTGCACCCATTTCATTTGGGATTGCATGGGATTTGGAGTCCGTTGTTTGAAGTGGTGAAAGAACACCTTAAGAAGAAAGTGTCACCTGAGCAAATTGCAGGCACACATTAAAAGATTTACCCAGATCAGTCCTCAAAGCGTGTAAGTCACGAAATGATTTACCACACGCTCTATAAGCCATGTCGCGTGGTGAATTGCTGCCATCTTACGCTGGAGTCGTAATAAGCGCTTTTTCAAGACCATCCAAATGAACCTTGCGCGCCAAGCTATTGCTTTTATATGAGTCCAACTATTAGACGGGGTGAGGGGTGTTATTCGTATCTTGCGCTTTCAAGAAACTGAGGGTACTCGTCTCGCGTTGGTTCAGGCTGCATTCCATTTCAAGTGCGCTGATGAGATAGACCCTCCTTGGGGGTTGGATATTTTCATTGATGGGTCCAACCGGGACAAATGGAAACCCCAGTGTATTAAGGAGTCGACTGAAGCGATTATCCATGGCTGCCATGCAGTATTTAATGTCCACTTGTTGGCACAGCAGATAGATTTGCCGGTATATGCCCAAAACTAGTTCGGGTTGGCGTCGGCGGTTTTTCTCAGGCTGGCAGCTCATTTCGGGTTCAGGGTCGCCCTGAAACGGCTTGTCTCTGTCCTCTTGACGACGCCGGAAATTTTGTGCAATGGCCATGCGGGAGATTTCGCCCGTATTACCATCGGTTGCATCTGGGTAGGGTAGTGGGCGCTCAATGATGTATCTAGGAGTTACATTTAGCCCATTGGGGTTGGGAAGAATGACTCGGGCTAATGCTGCGGAAGTGCCAGTAGATTTGTGATAGGCCATGAAATGACGACTGTATGCGTCATATTGGTCAGTTTCCATGGGCCGGCCATTGCTGGACAACAGATGTGGGGATGGAGCAATCCGCTGGAGTTCTGTGCAAAATATCTCATAACGGAATTCTAGATACAGTTCATAAGCAGGTGTTCCCAGCACAACCTCTTCAAAACGGAAATAGGCAGTTTCCATACTAGAACCCTTGGCCTGGTTAATGTTCAAGCTTTTTCGCCGGTGACGATGAATACACCACCGGCGACTAATTGGCGTCCATCCGCTACTTTTCGTGACAAATCATCGAACAATTGTTTGATGTCAACCGTATCACCTAGCATGGAGGCCTTGTAACCTAAAAGAATGTTGAACAGCGAATCAAAGGGCAGTTCACTGCTGGTAAGAGCGAGGATGCGACTTTTGACATTGATAAATCCTTTGTGGATCATCATGTGTTGTAATTTGCGGCCAATGAAGCGATCGCCTCCTTTTTCGGCTTGGGTTGTTTGAGCTGTGTGCAAAATTTGACTAACGCGGGTATCCCCCGGGTGAAAGACGACTAGGCCATCGTCGGAGTCGACGGCGCAGAAATGCCCATTTGGCCGCATGACCCGGTGGATTTCAGAAATTACGGTGTCAGGCTGGGGAATGTGCTGAAGAACAAAGCGGGCGTAAGAGAAATCGATGCTGTTGTCCGGGACAGGCAAGTGATCTCCATAGGCCTGAATTGGGAACAAGCCCCGGCTAGGCTTGTTGCGGACATTGCCCTCCACTTGCGCCAGCAGAGTGGGGCTCGGCTCTATGGCATACAGGCTACCTTGTGGTGCCAGCTCTGCCAGCAGGTCGGAAATAAAGCCAGGGCCGCAGCCCAGTTCAAGCACATCGTGCCCGGATTGAATGCCTGCCGAACGTAAGATATTGACTTCCATGTCACGTACTGCTTGGGCTTGCTGGCGCAGCCGCTCGGCTTGGAAAGCAGCGTCATTTAGCGTTTCGAAGTGGTATGAACCTGTGCTCATGGCGTGGTCATGTTGGATACAGAGCCTGATGAACAACCAATTATGGTTTCTCTCAGAATGTAATCCGTTTATTATGATATTTACTATAACGGCAACAACACAGAGTAACTTGATGCATAAGCGGTAATTTATTTATGATTACAGAAAAGATGTCGCTCAGCATCACATGTGAAAGAAATATGGAGCCTGCATTCTTAGGTCATTATGAATTCAGTATGGCATGGCCGGTTTTAATTTGCACTTGCCCCGGGTTAATATTGCCACCTGATCATCCGTATGTACTGATGTTCCATTGGTTACTTTGCCATGCCTAGTGTAATAGTACAGCAAGGTGCCAATGTTGCCGCCACTACAGCTGCTTCAGTAAAGTTTTTGCTTCTTCAATCTGGGGAAAGGTTTTTCCAGTGGCCAAAATTTGCTCCAACTCTTTTCGCGCCTTGGCTTTGTCCCCAGATTTAACCAACCCCAGCACGAGATGGTAACGGATACTTGCTGCTTCCGGTGCCATGCTGGCGGCCTTTTGCAGAAGCGGCAGGCCGCGAGTTGAGTTGCCTTGCTCTACCAGCATCCAACCCAAAGTGTCGAGTATCGCGGGATTGTCGGGTGCCAGTTGATTGGCCTTCTCGGCATACTCCAAGGCGCGGGGATCTTTTTCCTGCTGATAGAGCCAGGCAAGATTGTTCAGCGCTGGAATGTTTTTTGAATTCTGTTGCAACACAGCCTGATATTGTTCGATGGCAGCTTTGTTCTGTTTGCCGGCGAGATAAATTCCTGCCTGGTACATGCGGGTAGGTAAGTCGGTAGGGTGTTCTTTTAGCCATTGGGCAAGGCGGGCGTCCGCAACCTTGCCTTTACCGGCTTGGCCTAGGGAGACGTGCAATTTCACCATGAGCGGGCCATTTTTGCTGATAGCGAATGCCTGTTCATAGGCCTTCACCGCAAGATCAGGTTTTTTTTGCGCCATCAGCACATCACCCTCCAACACGAGGCCAATAGGTGACTTCTCATTTTTTTTCTGAATTTGCCGGGCAATTACGAGGGCTTGTTCATGATTCCCTTTGCTGGCCTCCAGAGAGGCTAGAGCCAATTGGGCCTCCAGATAATCTGGTTGCAATGAGAGTGCTTTTTTGAGGGCATCTGATGCTGCCGGTTGGTTCTGCATTGACATGTAAACGGCGGCAATAAGGAATTGGGCAGGGGCGGATTCAGGTTTCAGGGCGGCAAGCCTGTTATAAGTTGCCAAAGCGGCTGGCTTATCATCGTTGGCGAATTGCGCTTGTCCTAGAATATTCAAAATTTCTGGGTTGGTGGAGTTGGAGCCTTGAAGTTTTTGAGCGAGGGTGAGTACCTTTTGTTTTTCCCCAGTGCGTAAATAATGAGCTGCCAGTAGCATAGCTGGCTGCAATGCTTCTGGATTCTCCTTGCTGGCGTTTTCCAGCCAAGTGGTGGCTTCTTTGACTTGTCCTTGGGAGAGAGCAAGATTGGCCAACGCGGTCATGATTTGAGAGTTTTTCTTGTCTTTCTCGAGGATAGCCTCTAGGCGCTTTTTGGCTATTTCTGGCTTTTTGTCCTGTAGGTCGAGTTGTAGAAGGCTCATCACAGCAGGGAAATTGGCGGGTTGAATAGAAAGTGCTTTTTCAAAGCTCGCGCGCGCGGCAACACTATCTTTTTTGCCTACGTAGGCAGCGCCTTTGAGGTTGTGAGCTAAGGGGTTGTCAGGCTGTTCTTTCTCAAGAATTTTCGCTGTTGCAAGTGCTTTATCGTACTCTTTAAGGCGAAGGTGAGTCATCACCAGCAAGATTTCTGCCTTGGGTGATTTGGTGTCCAATGCTGCTGCTGTTTCCATTTCGGCTACCGCGC
Organism: Candidatus Nitrotoga sp.; assembly: GCA_046593855.1. Taxonomy (GTDB): domain Bacteria; phylum Pseudomonadota; class Gammaproteobacteria; order Burkholderiales; family Gallionellaceae; genus Nitrotoga. The sequence continues at coordinate 5,819 of JBKJQT010000337.1, forward strand.
GATCGTTCTCACCGAGCGCCAATTTGCTCAAGCCTAGCGCGGTATGAAGTTCTGCAACTTTCGGAGCAAGTGCACTGGCCTTTGCAAAATATTCCGTCGCCTTGGAGTAGTCCCCAGCTTGCATATAGGATTCACCCGCGAGGGCAAACAGTTGCGCATCCTGTTGTGCATCTTTAAGCACTGGGGACAATATATCGATTGCGTCTTTTGTCCGGCGACTTTTCAATAACGTGAATGCCATCAATTTACGAGCGTAGAGATTGCTGGGATCTTTCTCCAGGTACTTCTTCAAGTGTTGTTCGGCTTGCGGCATCGATCCCAAGGCTAACTGCACAGCTCCTGCCAGCAGAACACTGGGCATGTGTTCTGGCGCTGCACTTATTACCTTCTGCAAAGATTCCAATGCTGCAGCATTTTTCCCTTGGCGGAAGTCAAGTAATGCTTGCGCATAGATAATAATTAGATTATTTGGCGCTCTTTTGCGTACTGCGTCGATATCTGCTTTGGCCACATCGAATTTTCCTGTGCCAATTTCCAGGAATGCCTTGTTTATATGAGCAGAGTTATTGTTTGGCTGTAATTTCAAAACTTGGTCATAGGCAGCAAGAGCGGGCTCAATTTTTCCCTGGGCACGCAGAAGGTCGCCTTTAAAGAGCCAAACATCCGTGTTTTTTGGATTTTTGGTTACAGCTTGCTCGGAGAATTGCGTTGCGGCATCAATATTTTTCTCTGTAATAGAATGCTTTGCTAGCCCGATGAGCGCGTCCGGAAAGTCAGGCTTATCCTTTAAGGCCTGTTCAAACGATTCCTTTGCTTCTATGCCTTTGCCTAAGGCCAGGTAAGCATTACCGCGCAAGGTTGATATTTCAGCAGATCCTTTTTCTCCTGGAGTCTGCTTTATTTCATCCAGAACCATCTGAAACTTCCCTTGCATGAGCAAGGTCTTGCCCAAGTCAGGAGATACTTTATCGGAGCTCATGCCCAAGCTCAAAGCCTTGCGGAGTTCCTTCTCGGCTGATTGGGAATCAGCTGTTTCATTGTAGATGGTACCCAAGAGATAACGGGCCTCGACCTCATCCGGGTTTTTCTGTAGCGCATTCTTTAGCTGGATGATGGCGGCTTTGTTATCGCCCTTCTGTTGATACTGTTTGGCTTCAGTAATCAGTGTCTCGGAGGTCTGCGTTTTGCCGCAGGCGGTAACGCCACCTATTAACAGGATCGTTCCAAAAATGATAATAACGGTGGTTCTTTTCTTGTTTATGTTGGGCATAACTTTCGTTCCTTTTGATCTAATTTGGCTTAAATTGATAAAACAGCAACGCTATATAAATGTGGGAGCAACGTGCAAAATTCTTACAAGGTCTTAAATTTTAATGGTTCTATATGATGAGTAATCAACTTTCAATCTTTCGCAGAAAAGAAAATCCGTTCGTTCTCAGTCTGCCGAAGGATGAGCGGATGTCTAGCAAATTATTTTTATTGTTCATCTTGCACTTATCGAAGTATTACCACTACAAATCACATAGAGACAAATTACTTTTCTCTAGAGTCTCCAGACACTAAGGCCGGCTGCACGCAACGCGGCCTGATCAAAATGAGATTTTACATCTATAAAACAGCCATCTGAAACAATTTTTGTTTGGAAGTCGGTAAGAGGTCTGGCAAGAAATTCACGGTGTGAAACTGCGGCAATGAGTGCATCTGCGCGTGGCAGGTTTTCCCAGGTTTTAAGTTCCAAGCCATACTCGTGAAGAGCGTCTTTGACGGTTGCTACAGGATCATGGATATGTACTTCTACACCGTAGGATCGGAGTTCGTGAATGATGTCTACGACCTTCGAATTCCTCAGGTCAGGGCAATTTTCCTTGAACGTCAGCCCCAGTATGTTTACTTTTGAGCCTTTTACATTGAGGCCCGCCCGGATCATTTCTTTTACGGTTTTTTCCGCAATAAATTTTGCCATTCCATCGTTTATTCGGCGCCCAGCCAATATGACTTGGGGATGATAGCCAATCATATCTGCTTTGTGGGTAAGATAATAAGGATCCACGCCAATGCAGTGTCCTCCGACCAATCCAGGACGGAATGGGAGAAAATTCCATTTGGTGCCGGCGGCCTGCAGTACCTGCAGCGTGTCAATACCAAGCTTATCGAAAATGATGGCCAATTCGTTGATTAATGCAATA
>JBKJQT010000280.1:0-2838 GCA_046593855.1 Candidatus Nitrotoga sp.
GCCCAGTTAGACGGAAGTCATTTTTCTGGAAACAATCCACTTAATCAATATTCAGATAAAGAGATTGCCGCGCTCGCCGCCAAACTACATAACTGGCAAATTACGCCTAGTGGCACATTGGGCTATTCCAAGGCAGAAGTGACCTGCGGCGGTGTTGACACCCATGCCTTATCGTCCAAAACCATGGAAGCCCATGAAGTGAACGGTCTGTATTTTATTGGTGAAGTGGTTGATGTAACTGGTCAGCTAGGCGGCTACAACTTTCAGTGGGCATGGTCATCTGGTTATGTTGCCGGGCAATATTGCTGAACTTTTGATGGTTGTATTTGTACTGTAGAATGAAGTGCTGGCCGTCAATCAGGAAAAGCAATGCCGTTGCGAAAACGGGGCTGCATTCATTGCTAGTTAACATCTAACACTCAAATTCAGGAACTCAGCTCCAATAGGAGCTGTTTTTTCATACAAAATATTCTATGGAAAAAGAACTCAGTGCAAAATAAAGTAAATATATGTATGACATTAACAACATTTAGCTTATTACTTTCTGGCTCAGTTATTGCCGCAAAAGATATAAACGATTTCCAAACATGGGGCACTGCAACGGCGATTGGTAGCCTAGAAAATGTCAATCCGGCAATAAAGAAATTCAAATACTGGGCGGAATTCCAAGGGCGTTTTGGCGAAGACTCGTCGCGCTTTTCTCAGGCTATCATTCGTCCCGGAATAGGATATGCAATTAACAATACGACTAGCGTTTGGGTGGGTTATGCATTGGTTCCCACTGCAAAACCCTTTTCCAATACGACATTTAACGAACGGAGATTGTGGCAAGCATTATTGTGGAAAAATAAATTTTCCTTCGGAACCGTCACCAATCTAAGTCGCCTGGAAGAACGTTTTGCACCTCGTTTAGGTGATGATACCGGCATACGTTTTCGGCACATGTTTAAAATATCTGTACCGCTGACTGCGGCTCCAGCTTATAGCGTAGTGGCTAGTGATGAATATTTTTTAAATCTCAACAACAACGATTGGGGGCCTCTTAAAGGATTCAATCAAAATAGAGCGTTCATAGGAATCGGCTTTAATTTAAATAAAGAAATTCAATCTGAAATTGGCTATATGAATCAGTACACTAACCGGCCACTTACTTCAGAAAATCTGAACAATCACGCTTTGCGGATTAATTTTAATTTCAATTATTAACTTTGGTTACTAACTTCTGGAATTTAAGCGCCACAAAAAGTTCAGCTGAATGCCATTTAAAATCAAAAATATTCCGCATAGCGCAAGGTATTTTCAACCCAAGTGATTCGCATCAAAATGGTAATTGTAGCCCTGGACTGGCATTCAGCAGCACGTGGCGAAAATCTTGCTTAATTCTGGTTAGCGCTTCCTCATTATCTGCTTCAAAGCGTAGTACAACCACTGGTGTAGTATTACTTGCTCGTATCAAGCCAAAGCCGTCGGCATATTCCACGCGCAGGCCATCTATGGTGATAATGTCCTGTACCTCGGTAAATTTGGCATCCTTCTGCAGCTGTGTAATCAATGCGTAATTCTCACCCTCCTTTAGCTTAATTTGCAGTTCCGGTGTGTTAATTGAATTAGGTAAGCCATTTAGCATGCCATTAGCGTCCGACTGTTTGCTCAAGCATTCGAGCAAACGGGCACCCGCGTATAGACCGTCATCAAAGCCATACCATCGTTCCTTGAAAAATACATGGCCACTCATTTCACCCGCCAGCAATGCGCCGCACTCTTTCATTTTTGTCTTGATGAAGGAATGGCCGGTTTTCCAGAGTGTAGGTTTACCACCATGTTGTGTGATCCAGCCAAACAGCTTGCGCGTGGATTTAACGTCGAAGATAATTTCTGCGCCGGGATTGCGTGCCAACACATCGGCGGCGAACAGCATTAACTGCCTGTCTGGAAAAATGATATTGCCATTTTTAGTGACGACGCCCAAACGGTCACCGTCACCGTCGAAGGCTAAGCCCAGTTCGCTGTCATTGCTGGAGAGTGCATGAATCAGATCTTGCAAATTTTCGGGTTGTGAAGGATCAGGATGATGATTAGGGAAGTTGCCATCCACTTCACAAAACAATTCCGTGACAGTACAGCCTAACTGGCGATACAAAGTTGCGGCAAAATCCCCAGCCACACCATTTCCGCAATCAACCGTGATCTTCATGGGCCGTACCAATTTAATGTCGGAAACGATGCGGGCAATGTATACGGGGCCTATATCGAATTGCGCATAGGAACCCGCACCATGACTGAGATTATTTTGCTCAATACGTATACGTAAAGCTTGTATGGTGTCACCGGAGAGCGTCTCGCCGTCCAGTACCATTTTCAGTCCATTGTAATCAGGGGGATTGTGGCTACCGGTAATCATAACCGCAGAATGCGTGTCGAGATGATAAGCCGCAAAATACACCATGGGCGTAGCAACACGTCCAACATCAATGACGTTGATGCCGCTCTTCTGAATACCACGTGCTAAAGCGGCGGCAAATTCCACACCAGAGAGACGTCCATCGCGACCAATTGCAATCGTGTGCTGGCCACGTGCTTTGGCTTCTGAGCCGATAGCATGGCCAATAACCTCGACAATTTCCTGGGTCAGTGATTTACCGACAATGCCGCGAATATCGTAGGCCTTGAAAATTTCTTTATGTAAGTTTTGCATGGTTTTACTCAATAAATTGGAAAGCAATGTATACATGACGCTATCAAGGGTCACGAAACAATGTGAGAGAAAATACTCGATCCTGATGTGATCAACTTAAAAGCGCCCTATGATTTTGCGCCTAACGGGAACTTTTAATGATG
>JBKJQT010000112.1:0-3257 GCA_046593855.1 Candidatus Nitrotoga sp.
CTCAGTTGTTTTCTCCTTCCGTGTGGCGCGGGCATGGTATATGGATGCATTTGCTGATGCGCATTAGCTACGCAATGGTTCGTTTCTTGACTGGCGTGATTGGTTACGCACGCGGACATGATAAAGTTTAGCCGTCATCTGTCTGGCAGATTGGTGGGTCTGGTGCAGACTGCAAAAACTCGACTGCGCGAGTTACGAGTGTAAAGCATTTTGCCCAGCTACACAGCCCACAGCTCAACCCTGAGGAGCGCTCAAAGCGGATTTGAAGCAGGAGAAGGGCAAGCGCGTTCAGGTTAGAATTAAGGCAAAGTTACGCGAAGCAGTTGGCGTTCACATGAAGATGCTTGAGCAAACCCTGAACGTGTTCAAGTTATTTCTAATGCCAACGGGTTCGATATGCCACTTAATACTTCACAGGGCTTGAGCAATAGGAAAAATTACTTTGCTTATTACTTTTTTTCTGCAGGGCAGTGATGTATCTCAATAGTAGCGTGGACGATCTCGTCATGCTGTGCCAGCCGCTGACGGACCTCCACAGGGGTCAGCGTGAGGTCGTGTGTAACCACACTGATCGCACACGAGTATTTCTGCTTGCCTACTCGCCAAACGTGAAGGTCGGTAATTCGCGTTTCTCCCACTTCTGCCACTGTTTCGACAGCCTCTCGGATTTCTTCAACCACTGGGTGATCCATCTCTCGATCTAGCAGCACCTTGCCAGTTTGTTTGATGAGGTTCTTTGCCCAAATCGCAACCAACACAGCACCGACAATGCCCATCACTGGATCCATCCAAGACCAGCCATTGATCCATCCACCTGCCAACGCAACGATAGCCAGCACTGAAGTCGCTGCATCAGCAATTACGTGGGTATAAGCGGACTTCAAATTTAGGTCGTGGTGATGTGCGTGATCATGATGGTGGTCGTGTTGATCATGTGCATTGCCGAGGATCAAAGCGCAAACAATATTTACGGCAAGACCTAGAGCCGCTACTACCATTGCTTCTTGGTAGTGGATGTGCTGGGGTAAAAAGAAACGCTCTACTGAACTAAACACCATAATGGCGGCAACGCCCAGCAAGAAAATGGCACTGGCAAATCCGGCAAGCACCTCGATCTTCCATGTGCCAAAAGCGAACCGAGGATCACTGGCGTAGCGCCGGGCGGCTGCATAGGCAAAGGCACTCAGACCAATGGCAACGGCGTGGGAACTCATGTGCCAACCATCCGCGAGCAACGCCATCGAGTTGAATCGCCAACCAGCAATAATTTCGGCTACCATCATCGCAGCAGTAATCCACATCACTACTCGCGTGCCCCTCTCCGCAGCATAGTTGCCTTCATCAAATACGTGATGGTGGATCCAAGGAGATAGATTTTCTGTATGCATCATTGTGTTTTTTTAAATACGATTAGGAAATAAATTTTTCAACTGTGAGCAGGGTAAGAATAGCCATCAAAGCAAAAATCCCTGCCGCAATTGTATGAATAAGTTTCATTGGTATCTTTTACGCAAACTTGTTGCCCACAAACACTGTCGGAAGGTCAGTTATCAGCATTCCTATGGTTGTGCCAAAATGGTGATGTTGCATTCTATCACTCCTACTTTTCCCCTATTTATGCTGTCGAATAAATTCCGCTATTTAGAACTCAGAAATTGGTACGTACGCCCATAAGAAAGCCGCGATCCGGCAACGGGGCGAGTTCCTTCAAGAAGGACGTGTGCGCTCGTGCTTCCTGGTTGAAAAGATTGTTGCCTTTGATGTACGCATCCCAGTTGACTGTGGGTGTCTTAAAGCGGTAGTTCAACATGGTGTTGGTCAGCGTGTAACCATCAGTGGGTAGTTCGTTCGCTGCGACTCGATCCTGTTTGAAAGAATGGGCAACGTCGAGCCTTGCACTGAACTTGCCGAGCTGGTAGTCCAAGCCCGCGCCGAGAATGGGCGGAAGCCGAGCGAAAACCACATGAAAATATTGATCGATTTCAGCAGCCCAGAATAATATTTATTCCGGGCCAATAAACGATGCGTTGCTATTAGCGATAGACCTGCCCAAGTTGCCAATTCATAAACATTTGACTCGCCAGATCTTGTTCGTCTTTAGTCAAAGTGATTGAATTTCGTAGATTTTTTGCAATTGTACTGCCACCATATTCGGCGGCAAGATTTGACCACGCATAGGCCAGCAATTCATTTTTTTTCACGCCGCTGCCCAAGTAGTAAGCCAAAGCGAGGTTGTACTGTGCATCGATAAATCCAAATGCAGCTGCTTTTTCCCATAGTCCCGCTGCTTTGACTAAATCCTTTGGTACACCCTCTCCAGAATGGTACATTGATCCGAGACTGGACTGCGCTGGATGGTATCCCTGCATTGATGCCCTTGTCCATAATGCAACGGCTTTGGTAATATCCCTCGGCACGATTTCTCCTTTGTTGTAGATCACCCCAAGCATAAACTGTGCATGGGCAAAATCGCGCTCGGCTGCGTGCTGCCACCATGTCAATGCCTTGGCAGGGTCATCGGGTATCCCCTTGCTCTCAGCGTATAGCAAGCCAAGCGCCAATTGCGCGTCAGCATCACCCTGATCCGTTGCCTTCTGTAGCCAATCCACACCGATAACGTAATTTTTAGGCACGCCAAACCCATTGATGTACAACTGTCCAAGAGCAGATTGCGCTTTGGCATGTCCCTGCAGGGCGGCTTTTCCATACCATTCTGCCGCTTTTCTGGTGTCCTTTGACATGATGATGCCGCCATTCCTTCCGGTTTCGTTCAAGTATCCTAGGCTGAACTGCGCATTCGGATCACCCGCTTCTGCATGCTCTCTCAATTCAGCCAGCTGCTCCACTTGCTCTGTCGTTCCGGAAAATGAGAGAACATTTGCACTCGCCTCAACAGTAAATAATATGGTTAGAAACAATAGTGCTGCAATGCTCTTATAGATATTTAGTAATGACATTTCCAGGCCTCTTTCAAGTTAATATTTATATTGAGTCGATCAGACGTAACAGGGTGGCTTAAAAATTGGCACGCACGCCGATAAGAAAGCCGCGTCCCGGCAACGGGGCAAGTTCCTTCAAGAAGGACGTGTGCGCTCGTGCTTCCTGGTTGAAAAGATTGTTGCCCTTGATGTACGCATCCCATTTGACAGTGGGTGTCTTAAAGCGGTAGTTCAACATGGTGTTGGTCAGCGTGTAACCATCAGTGGGTAGTTCGTTCGCTGCGACTCGATCCTGCTTGAAAGAATGGGAAACGTCGA
>JBKJQT010000343.1:0-4135 GCA_046593855.1 Candidatus Nitrotoga sp.
CCATGGGTAACGGCCCTTGCGCTGCGTATTTCGGTGGAATAAAAACATTGTGTATTTTAATTGAGTAGATATTGGCTATAAACTGGTTTAAATATTCCTCGCCGAGCACCTTTTATCGGGTGGCAGGCAAGATGGTGCCCTGGTTTGCAGGGTCGGCCGCAATCCTGTTTGTTGCGGGTCTTTATATTAGTTTTTTTGTGGCACCGACTGATATCCAGCAAAGCGAAGCTTATCGCATCATGTTCATACATGTGCCTGCTTCCATCCTGTCCATGTTTATCTATTTGGTTATGGCGGGTTATGCCGCGCTTGGGCTGATTTTCAATACGCGCCTGTCTTCCATGATGGCTTCTGCGCTGGCACCTACTGGCGCGCTACTTGCTTTTCTTTCGCTATGGACTGGCGCGTTGTGGGGCAAGCCGATGTGGGGTGCTTGGTGGGTGTGGGATGCGCGCCTGACTTCCGAACTCATCTTACTATTCCTGTATCTTGGTTTTATCGCTTTGCATGCCTCGATTGATGATCCGCGTCGTGCCGACCGTGCCAGCGCGCTGCTCGCCATAATAGGCTCGGTTAATGTCCCTATCATCTATTTTTCAGTGCAATGGTGGAATACACTGCATCAAGGAGCTACGGTCAAATTCACCGGTACTAGCATGCACGTGGCTATGCAGCAGGGCATGTATACCATGATGCTGGCGGTCTGGTTATATGCCATTGCCGTTTCTTTACTACGTGTGCGTTGTATTATTTTAGAGCGTGAATGCAAGGGCCAGTGGGTATCTGAGCTCGCGGAGGTTACGCGATGAACTGGGGTGTATTTTTTGCCATGAACGGCTATGCTTGGTATATATGGGGCTCGTACGGAATGGCAGTGCTGATATTTATTATTGAAATTATGATGGTGCGTCACAGAAGAAGGCTTGTCTTGCAGCAATTACACCTGATGCGCAATGCAGAAGATGATATGACGTAATGTTTTAAGGACAGGTTTGTCAGCAGCTATCCTGATCGTTTCATCAATTCGTGCGATGAACGCGAAAAATTTATCGAATTGGACAAGAATGTTTATTCTATGCGAATACAAGCGTGGGGTATTCATATACCCGATGGAACAAAACTTTACAAAAAAACTCAAAGCAATCGAAGCTGTGTCGATTCATAAAACATTCGAACTGAAATAATATTGATATTGGAAAAAAGACATGAAACCGCGTCAGAGAAAATTTTTATACATAACTCTTGCTCTTGTTGCTTTGGGTACCGCCGTAGGTTTGGTGTTATATGCACTAAACGATAATATTAGCCTGTACTTTACCCCGACCCAAGTTCTTAACAAAGAAGCGCCGCAGGGGCGCGGCTTCCGTATGGGCGGATTAGTGGTTGTAGACAGTCTCAAGCGTCAGAGCGATGGTTTGACGGTGCATTTCAGCATAACCGATACCGCCAAGATTATGCCGGTTGTGTACAAAGGTTTCTTGCCCGATCTCTTCAAGGAAGGGAAGGGGGTGGTGGTACATGGCAAGCTTGAGGCCGGGAACGTGTTTCGCGCGGATGAGGTGTTGGCCAAGCATGATGAAAACTACATAGCCCCTGAAGCCGCATATGCTATGAAGCAGGCTGCTAAAGGACAGTCTGCAGTGAATGCTGCGTCATCCGTTAGCGCAACTGCTGCAAAATAGTCCAAAATTATAGCTTGATTTTCAGGAAATCCCGGTTTTGTTTGAGGGGACTTTAGAAATTAAATTTCCGTCCTATATCCCACTGTGTCAGGTTAGTTGTTGCCCGACAGTTAATTTTTCTGATTCAGTCAAAGGTCTTTTCATTTGGGATAAGCACCTTCGGTTAGGCTGAGAGTTTCTAATGTTGAAGTTAAGCGGGCGACGGCGCCATGCCGGTGTGGGTCCGCTCGAGCGAAGGATAGGACGGAGCCGCTGCTATCGCGGAAAAAGGTAGCTCATCGGTCTGATCCAATAACAAAATTCATCCTCACCCCAAACGGGATTTTTTGCACTTTAACATGAGGATGAAACGATGGCTCCAGAATTCCCAGAACCCTTTGCACTGCACTACGACTGTTTACTAAAACGACTGAAGCTGCATGGTTTGCAGCCTAAGCGATCCCGCTTTACAGTCATGGTGTGCGACGTACCGGAGCGTATTTCACCTATCGAATTGACGCGCTGACCCGCGAGCAATTGACGGATTATTTTGTGCATGTGGTCGACCAATTATCGTGGAGCATGCTCAAGCACAATTTGTATGGCTTGAAGTTTTACTACGCGGAACCTGCCACCAGTGGCAGGCGCGGATGAACTCAGCTAAAAAAACGGCTAAAAAAACCATAATAGCCTTTTGAAGGTATCGAAACGGGAGAAGCTAACCTGGTAAGTGGCTGACCAACGAATCCGGGGCCGCGCATGCCCCACATTGAGCCAGAAACTCACCGAGATATTTGCATCGCTCCCCGTTCACTTCCTCCGGCCCGTCCAACAAACGGTTTAGATTGGGGCTCGCTTCGAGATCACAATCTAACCTTACTCGTTAGCCATTTTGCATAATAGCCAAGCTGGCCAATTGCTTGCAGTGGAACTTGCTATAAATAGTCGCTCTTTTTCGCATCACACGTAAAGCAAGCGTGGCTGCTGATTTTTGAACTGCTTTGTCTTCAAACAAGATTCTCAGAGATTGCTCATCCCCGGCCCATAAAGTGATTTGGTGCTGCCCTGCATCCCTGTATTCTCTTCTGATGATCTCTATTGACGGGAATGCTGTCATGAGTAATTCGTCATTTTCATAAGTTTCGGAAAGTACGTCCGAGGCAACGGTTAAAAACCCCCACATTTCTGAGGGGGAGTTCTTGAAGTATCCAAGAACAAACGTCTCCATTACGCCAATGCTAACGCAAACAAGCCGTGGCCATGTATTGCGATTTGTGGCTGGAAAACAGCTTACCGCCCAGAATGAATATTCGGTTCGCCTTGGAGATGGTATGCAATTACCAAGGTACAAACTTAATAGTTGTGAAGATGGCGAAAAAAGCTGATGCTCCTTGAATTTCCGGAATTGACTGGAAAAGCGTTCAAGTTGAGCATCTGGGAGTGAGATTGCCGAAACCGATGTTTCATCTCGATTGAAAGATGCCGGGGAAGAAAGCCACGAATCTTGCTGTTCGCGGGGAATCACCAAGTCCAAGTCTGTGTCGCCCACAACATTGGTCGCGTGAACGGTATTCAAAATTAACAAGTTCAATTGCTCCGCTTTGCGGATAAGACCTCGTTCGGTTTCATCAAGAAGCTTACGTGGCGTGGGAATAAATGAGAACCCAACGATCTCGTCGTAGTTCTTTCTGTGCTGAGCGAATCTACGGACAACATCCACAGCTTGGCCGACGTAAAACTTTTGACCCGGAAATTCGAGAAGATATATTCCGCAGCGATTCTTGCTCGCCCCGAAAATATGCGCTATTGACCGTAAAGTTGCCACCGGCTCCATTTTTTGGAAACCAAGACCAGAATAGCTTTCAAAGGAGGATAGAGCGATCATAAAGATGGCTAACGAATAGCGTTTATCTACCGCCTTCCCCAAGCTTATTAAACCCGCCACCTTATTGGCGGCGGATAAACCTCATTAGACTAAACCATAGGAGAACGGAACCTATTGGGATTGTAAGGTTTTGAAGTGTGGCGTCAACCAAATGTCGTGAGGGGGCGGCAATGGGTGAAGATGAAACGGATATCTTGAAGAGGATTTGTGGCTTGCACCGACACCCAAACACCGCACAAACTGTCCGGTCTAAGCGCTATTAATGTTGCATGGACGAGCAAATCTCGGCAGTTGAAACCACATAGCCGCCCGGTTGAAACGAGCGTAAACACCAAAAATATTCATGATGGTTTCTGAGGGGGGCGTGTAGTAGCCGAAAAACCCCCTTCTTGACACCCAAAGGCGAAATTCCCTGCACCACCCGGAATCGCCCTCCACGGCAGCATGGACAGTTCAGCCACTCGATGCCCGCCACCCGCCAGCATGAACCTCTCCACCGACTCCATCACGATTGGATCGGGGGCGGGTGCTTCCAGCGCGCGACACGTGCGGCGGCAACATTGGCAGCCTTGTGCGCAGCCCCCAGCAA
>JBKJQT010000346.1:0-5694 GCA_046593855.1 Candidatus Nitrotoga sp.
ATCAGGTTGATGGGCAGTATCTACGGGCGTTGGAACTGCGATTACAATATAGTCGGCAAGGGATAACTCGGTTGGGTCGGAGCTCACGGTAAGCTGTGTGGCCGCCTGTAGGTTTTCGGTTGACAACTCCCCAGTGGGATCAATATGCTGTTTGTAGCTCTCGATTTTGGTGGCGGAGAGATCAAACCCGATAGTTCGTTGTTTTTTTCCAAACTCTACAGCCAGAGGTAAACCCACATAGCCAAGCCCGACTACGGCAACAATGTTCATATTAAACCCACTTTGCTATTATCATTAATTTTTTGAATCTAGCAGATATGCTGGAAAGCTTCAATCTTATTCTCACAATTATCGGTATATTAACCTCCCTAATGTTCTTGCTATAAAAGTCGATATGATGTGAGCGTGGCATAAAATATTAGCAAATTTTTTTGGAGTAATTTTTAATGTTTAGAATTTCCAATCACTATGTCTCCAAAATAGTGTCCGTTCTGCTTTTTGTTGAAACTCTTGTTTTCATGGCCTCAGTTTATCTTGGGGCGACTATTCGGTTTTTTGATATCAATTTTCCATATTTCGTCAAGATGGAGAATTTTTTCCTAACGGCAAGTGTGTTTGCATTAGTGATGGTTTTCAGCATGAGTGCTTTTGGCATGTATAAACACAATTATAGAGAGGATATGAGAGCTACCTTTCTCCGGCTCATGCCTTCTTTTGCGATGGGATTCGGCATCATAACTTTGGCATTTTATATAGTGCCAGATATTTATATTGGTCGCGGTATTTTAGGTATCGTAATTGTTATTGCTGTTTTTTTGATTTTATTGGTGAGGACTATTTTTTATCAATTATTCAAATTAAAGTATTTGGAGTCACGAATTATTTTTATAGGGTGCGGTACGCTGGCAAAGGAATGCAGTGATCTGGCCATGCATAATATTAGCTACCATAAATATAATATCGTTGGCTTTGTTCAGTTGCCAGGGGAAGCAAGTTGTATTCTACCGTCTACTATTTTTCCGACTGGAAATTCCTTAATAAGTTTGACAAACAAATATAACGCGAATGAGGTCATTGTCGCGGTAAATAATCGGCGAGGGGAAAGTTTCCCCATTCAGGAGTTATTAGTATGTAAATTAAATGGAATTAAAGTGACAGATGCAGCGTCTTTTTTTGAGCGTGAAGCATGCCAGATCAGGGTGGATTCTCTTCAACCAAGTTGGTTGGTTTTCGGTGGCGGGTTTGATCAAAGTTTCCTACGATCTTTTATTAAAAGAATTTTTGATTTATTCGCCAGCGCTATTATTTTGATTGTTTCGTTTCCGGTGATATTGATTACGGCGCTGTGCATTTATTTTGAAGATAGAACCCCTATCTTTTACCAACAAGAACGAGTTGGTATGGATGGCCATACTTTTATGGTGCTGAAGTTTCGTAGTATGCGAAATGATGCTGAGATAGGAATGAAGCCTCAATGGGCGGCTGCAAATGACACACGTACTACTAAAGTAGGACGTATCATTCGCAAACTGAGAATCGACGAGCTCCCACAAATTTTAAACGTTTTTAAAGGGGAAATGAGTTTCGTGGGGCCACGCCCCGAAAGGCCTTTTTTTGTAAAGCAGCTTTGCGAAGAAGTTCCTTATTATAACGTGAGGCATAGTATTAAACCGGGAATAACCGGCTTAGCTCAAGTACGCTACCAGTATGGGGCCTCAGTTGAGGACTCTATCCAGAAACTCCAATATGACTTGTACTATGTGAAAAACAATAGCTTATTCCTGGATGTACTTATATTGATCGATACTTTCCAGGTCGTTATATTGGGTAAGGGTAGCAGATAACCCAATGGAACAACCTTAATGTTGACAAGCATCGCTGCATATAGCTATGGCATAGCCGCTATAGCTTTTTTTATGCTAACCCTTCTATTATTGACCAGTTGGCGTGCCCGTATTTTCGGAACAGCGCTGACCGTTGCTTGCGTGCTGACCACGTTTTGGGCAGCATCGATTGCTTATCAGGCAGTCACAGGAATTTCCTTACCGCTACTAACGGATATTTTGGAAACTCTACGAAATGCAGGGTGGTCTATCTTCCTGTTAATGTTACTGGGGCCTTTCCAGCAAACAAATTCCTTACCTCCTTTTAAATTCAAATTAAAGCCCTATGTGGTTGGTGTCGTAGCGTTTTATTGTTTACTCTTACTAGTGAACATTTTTACCTATTGGAAACTTGAACCTCCTCAAGGAGAGACTGGTTTTATGACGGACATCGTTGGCCGTGTGGTAATTGCGGTTGTGGGTATGCTTTTGGTGGAACAGCTTTACCGGAATACCCCCGCTAAAGGACGGTGGGGAATAAAGTTTGCCTGTTTTGGAATTGGGGGGATGTTTGCCTATGATTTTTATTTATATAGCGATGCTATGTTGTTCAGGCAAGTTAATATGGAAATTTGGACTGCCAGAGGAGCAGTCAATGCCCTGATAGTTCCTCTAGTTGCCGTATCGGCAGCACGTAACCCTCGATGGTCATTGGGTATCTCAGTATCGCGCCGTATTTTGTTTCATTCTGCAACACTTCTAGGCACTGCTCTGTATTTATTGGCTATGTCAGCCGCTGGCTATTACCTGCGTTTTTTCGGGGGGAGCTGGGGAGCCGTCATGCAAGTGACTTTTTTGTTCGGAGCTGTGGCTTTGCTCGTTGGCATACTATTTTCGGGAATTTTTCGTTCATGGCTTAAGGTATTCATCAGTAAGCATTTTTACAATTACAATTACGATTATCGTGAGGAATGGTCAAGATTTACTCGCACACTTTCTGAGCACGGGCATGGGTTGGGCGAACGCGCCATTCAAGCGGTAGCAGCACTCGTGGAAAGTCCAGGAGGTGCATTGTTCATTAGTAAGGAATCAGGAAATTGCGAACCTGTGGCTCATTGGAACATGAAGTTGTTGAATGAGTTTGAGTCGGCAAGTGGTTCCCTTTGTCAGTTTCTGGAAAACAAGCAGTGGGTGATAGATCTGCAGGAATATGAATTAACTCCTGAAAAATACGGCGCAATTTTTATTCCTCAATGGATTCGGGTTCTTCCCAAGGTTTGGCTGATAGCCCCCCTAATTCTGCAGGGGGGGTTGTTTGGTTTTGTAATACTTCTGCAGCCCAGAAGTAGAATTAAATTAAATTGGGAAGTAATTGATCTGCTCAAAATTGCTGGTAGCCAAGCTGCGAGTTATCTTGCCCAACAGGAATCGACTAATGCTCTCATGGTTGCACGTCAATTTGAATCGTTCAATCGCATGTCTACTTTTATCGTGCATGATTTGAAAAACTTAGTTTCCCAGTTATCGCTATTACTTTCCAATGCCGAAAAGCATAAGGATAATCCGGAATTTCAGAGAGATATGCTTGATACGCTGGATTATTCTGTACAGAAAATGAAGCTGCTTCTGCATAAATTGAGTAGAGGCTCTTCCATTGAGCATCCTGCACCGCTCCTCATTGATAAATTATTACGACAGACGTTGGTATTAAAGTCTGCATTTGAGCCTAAGCCCGAACTTGAGATACTTGATCCTGACATGATGGTGGTAGCTAATCGGGATCGTCTTGAGAGAGTGATTGGTCACATTATTCAGAATGCTGTTGAAGCCACACCTAAAGATGGCAAAGTAACAATCCGTATTTCGAAGCAGGAGGCTTTTGTGGTCGTCGAAATCAAAGATACCGGTCAAGGCATGAGCGAAGAGTTCATTCGTGAACGGCTATTCAAGCCTTTCGAGTCTACAAAATCGGCGGGTATGGGAATTGGAATGTTTGAGAGTCGTGAATATATCTACGAACTAGGTGGCCAAATCGAGGTCTCTAGCTGTCAAACTATTGGCACTACTTTCCGAGTGATTTTGCCATTTCATCGGCATGTTGATTATGTTAAGGACGCCGCGTAACGGCAGGAATAATCTCATGAATCAAGATAAAAAAAAGCTGCTTGTTATTGAAGATGATCTTGGGCTGCAAAAACAATTGCGCTGGAATTTTGATGCTTATGAAGTACTGTTGGCGGGAGACCGTGAAAGCGCGCTGGCGCAGGTCAGACGTCATGAACCTGCGGTTGTCACCATGGATCTTGGACTCCCTCCCGATCCCGATGGTGCGTCGGAAGGATTGGCAATATTGCAACAGATTCTTGCGCTTGCCCCTGACACCAAACTGATTGTGCTTTCGGGGAATCATGATCATGCCAATGCGGTGAAAGCGATTGGTATGGGTGCTTATGATTTTCATCAAAAACCGTTTGACCCAGAGATACTTGGGTTGGTGATTGAACGTGCCTTTTACCTGTACGCTCTGCAACAGGAGAATCGGCGAATTTTGCAGATTCAGGCGGATTCCCCCTTGTCAAGTATTATCAGCCGTGATCCCGGTATGTTAAAGGTGTGCCGTAGCATCGAGAAGGTAGCACCATCCTCCGCCTCGGTAATGTTGTTGGGTGATAGCGGAACGGGCAAAGAGCTGTTGGCGAGAGCGTTGCACCAGATGAGCCCACGGCAGGAGAAGCGCTTCATGGCAATCAACTGCGCTGCAATCCCGGAAAATCTTTTGGAGAGTGAGTTGTTTGGATACGAGAAAGGAGCGTTTACGGGAGCCGCCAAACAGACGTTAGGCAAAATTGAACTTGCCGATGGAGGAACTTTTTTTCTTGATGAAGTAGGGGATATGCCCATGCTTCTACAAGCGAAACTTCTCCGATTCTTACAAGAAAGAGTAATCGAAAGAGTAGGAGGGCGTCAGGAAATTCCTGTTGATGTTCGGATCATCTGCGCAACACATCGTAATCTAAAGGAATTGAGTGTTGCAGGGCGCTTCCGTGAAGATCTTTATTACCGTTTAAGCGAGATTGCAGTTATCATCCCCCCACTGCGGGAGCGTGTGGGCGATGCCGCATTGTTGGCACATCACTTTAAAAATAAATTCAGTATCAAGGAGGGGCGTTCTTCACTAAACTTCAGTCAGGAAGCTCTGGCTATGATAGAAGGATACTCTTGGCCGGGTAATGTGCGCGAAATGGAAAACTGCATCAAGCGTGCCGTCATCATGGCTGAGGGCTCTCAAATAAGTACTGAGGATATTGGTCTGTTAATTTCACCCAAAATGATAGAGTCTATTAATTTGCGTCAGGTACGTGATGACGCTGAATACAATGCCGTGGTCAAAGCGTTGGCGAGAGTAAATGGCAATATTGCCAAGGCGGCCGAATTGCTCGGTATCAGCCGCCCAACACTTTACGATTTAATAAGCCGTCATGGTATTGTAAGCAAAGCTTAGGATAGAATTGCGAAGATAGCTAACCATTTATTTGTGATTTGGGTTTTGTTGTTACATCGATTATCTGGTGAGAATAAAATATTTTAGGGGTGCTTTTAGAAGGGCAAGTCTCAAAGTATCATCACCGTAATTTTAATTTATGTCTTTCTTTTTAATTGTTGGGTCATTTATCAATTAGGTAAGATTTATTCTGTATAAGAAGCCAGTTGGCTCGCTCCATCTCCCCGCTTTATGGAACAATAAATTGACGCCCAGGTATAGTTCATAAAGAATTACACCTTCGGCTCATTGTTTTACTTGTGAATAAAAAATCAATCAAATGATATTAAGACATGGGCGTTCTCCCATAAATCTGGTGAATGGAGTCTG
>JBKJQT010000386.1:0-5848 GCA_046593855.1 Candidatus Nitrotoga sp.
TTGTTAGTTCTGCAAGAGGCTCTTCTCAAATATCAATATTCTCTATTGGTCTATCAATGATATCGTCGACTCCATACTTGCCGAAGATAAATTTGAAGGTTATCGCTTTGTTCACAAGGAAATGAAAAATGAACTCTACAGAATCGTAGTTTGCGATATCCCACAGTTTTTGGGTCTGTTGAAAAACTACGGATACCCGGATATTGGAAGAGTACAAGCGGGTGCGTTTTTAGGCGAAGTCGAAAAATTTCTTGAGGAAAACAACCCAGATGATACGAACTTTCCAACTACGATGCTAAAGACGATAATACGTCAAGCTCAGTGTCTGAAAGAGTTCGCGTTTCTGGTTGATGAGGATAAAGTAATACTCATCGATAATTTCCATAATTTTTTCCTACTCCCCATATATGTCTTTAAAAACTCGCTTCACATCTTTGACAATGAAACGGAAGTAGAGAAGATTTTTAGTGAACTCCACTTGATGGACGGAAAAAGGGAAGTTAGCTTTAGATTTTCAGATTCAAAGAATGAAGTAGGAATTCAGCTATCTGACGTAATCATTGGCTTTTTAGGGAAATATTTTTCCTTCATTGAAGATAATTCGAGGGCTGAATTGCTCATTAAAAAGAAGCATCTTATTGTTGAGCAATCAAAAAATTTAACGCTTCTGAGGGGGTTGATTGATGTTTCCGATGAAGTCAGTAATGCTTTTTTCCATAGAGTTGCTCCTATGGATAGCGATTATAAAAGCGACTCGTTCCTTTATGACTTGCAGCCGCCACCACATCTACTTTGACATACACCCCAAAGCTCTAACCACCACCTCCTGCACATCCTTCGACAAACCCTTGGCTTCTACCACTTTCTGCAACGCCGCCCAAATCTGTTTTTGCAGCGCGGGCTGGAAATTGTTCTAGTGATCCGGCGTGCGCACCAGACACGCGGCCAACTTGCCGATTGAGCTTGCTCAGCGCGATCACCTATACCGCCCAGAAAGTATAACCGCTGCCATCCGCTGCGTGAAACTGTGACGGATTGCCGTTGCAGAAGCTGAAGATCAGGCTACGTGCGCGGCTGGGATTTTTTAGCGTAAACGCGGGATGGGTCATCAGTTTGCGCATCGCTTTGACATCGGTGTACATCGCTACCCTTTGCAGGCTGAACCATTTGTCGACCACCAGCGCTTCGTTTTTGAAATCCTGATGGAAGTGTTTCAACGATTTTTCCGCCGTCTTGCTACCGGTATTGACCAGCGCCATCAGCTCAGCAAGGCGGTCGGTCATGTTGTCGGCGGTGTCAATCTGCTCGGGGCGAGTTGTAGCGTAGATTCATCTTCCCGGCTAACCGGGTCAGCATCGCAATCATTTTCGAAACGGGTTGCATATCGTCATCGAATTTTCGATAAGCTGACCATGTTGCATGTCTTCGGTGAAAAGAGTACTGCATCCAGCCAATAATGCGCTCGCCAGAATCTGGCTGTCGTAATAGGAATATTGATATTTCTTCGCCAGCGTCAATGCTTGTGCAATGGTTTCCGGCATAACAGGTGAGACAGTACTACCTCCTGTACTTCGGCGACAGCTTGAGCGACCACTTCATATGGGAGGGAAAACTTGCGGCTCAGGGTATTGGCAAGCTCGCCCAACACTTGCGTGCTGACGATGGCTTCGTTGTTTTCGATGAGGGAGAGGGCGGCGATTTGTTTCTCCGGCTCGTCGCCGGAGTAGAGATACACCACAACATTGGTGTCGAGAAAAACCTTAGCGCTCATTGGCGGCATCGCGGTTAAAGCGATAGCCGCGCGTGGAGAGGGTCGTTGCTTTAAACGTGGGCTTGTGCTTGGATGCTTCACTTGTGGCTTCCAACATAATCACGCGCACTTGCTTGCCGTTCCAGTTCTGATACTCGCGAGGCAAGTCCACCACTCCGTCGTGTGCCTTGCTGACAAATTCGATTGCTTGCATGGTTAACCTCCATTTTGTATGAGGCGCATTCTAGTCTGTGTCTGGCGTGTTAGCCAGCCCACCTTTGCGTGAAACTTGATGCGCACGCTCCATGTCCGGCGCTGTCGCCTTTCAGCGCTATTTGAAAGGATTAACTTCGAATACCTTGCCTACAACGCATGCACCTTAACCGTCTTGCCCTTCACCTTGCCCGCAGTCAATTTTCGCACCGCTTCGTGGGCAATTTTTCGATCCACGGCGACGTAGGTGGAGAACTCGGTGACGGCGATTTTGCCGACTTGTTCGCGTGTATAACCCGCATCACCGGTGAGGGCGCCCAACACATCGCCGGCACGTATTTTCTCTTTGCGGCCGCCGAGTATTTGCAGCGTGATCATTGGCGGCACCAGCGGGGACTGATCGTCTTCTTTCAATTCGTCCAGCTCGTGCCACTCCGGTTCGATGCGCATTGATTTGGCGATGGTGATGATGCGGTTGCGATCCGTCGGCCCGCATAGCGTCAATGCCCAGCCGTTCTGGTCGGCGCGCCCGGTGCGGCCGATGCGATGTAGATGGATTTCGGGGTCGGGCGTGACATCAACGTTGATGACCATTTCGAGCTTGTCGATATCCAGGCCGCGTGCCGCGACGTCGGTCGCCACCAATACAGTACAACTGCGGTTGGCAAACTGGATCAGCACCTGGTCGCGCTCACGCTGTTCCATATCGCCGTTCAGGGTCAGAGCCTTGATACCCCGAGCATGCAGCGCTTCAAGCAGCGAGCGGCATTGCTGCTTGGTGTTGCAAAAGGCCAGGGTGCTGACTGGGCGGTAGTGCTTCAACAGCACCGCGACTGCCTGCAGGCGCTGCGCATCTTCGACTTTATAAAATCGCTGGCGTATTTTGGTTTCCTCGTGTTGTTCCAGCAGCTTCACTTCCTGCGGTTTGCGCATGAACTGGCGCGCCAGCCGTGTAACGCCGTCGGGGTAGGTCGCCGAGAACAGCAGCGTGTGGCGCTCTGCCGGGCAACGCTTCGCGACGAACGCGATGTCTTCGTAAAAGCCCATGTCGAGCATACGATCTGCTTCATCCAGCACCAGTGTGTTGAGCGCTTCGAGGTTTAGCGTGCCGCGCTCCATGTGGTCCATGATGCGTCCCGGCGTTCCGACGACGATGTGCGCGCCGTGTTCAAGGCTGGAAATCTGCGGGCGCATTGTCGAGCCGCCGCACAGCGTCAGTATCTTGATGTTGTCAGCAGAGCGCGCCAGTCGGCGTATCTCCTGGGTGACCTGGTCAGCCAACTCGCGCGTGGGGCAAAGCACCATCGCCTGCACCGCAAAGTGGCGCGGGTTGAGTTTGGTGAGCAGGGCCAGAGCGAATGCCGCCGTTTTGCCGCTACCCGTTTTTGCTTGCGCGATCAGGTCGTGTCCTGCTAGCGTGATCGGCAGGCTGGCGGCCTGTATCGGTGTCATCACCATGTAGCCGAGCTGCCGAAGGGTCGCCTGCATCGCGGTCGCCAGCGGCAGCACATTGAACGAACTGCCGATGCTGTCTGCGAAATCTGGTGAGATGTTGCTTTGTTGAGTAGTCATAATTTTGATCCTGCATTTTTTTAGCGCAGTTGCATCGCATCTTAACGTGAGCGTTGGCGTATTTATTGGCGCTCCCGATTCAGGCTTTGCGCCGCTTGGATGGAAATGGCTTACCCTTGAAATTAGCCAGTTCCTTGGTGGGTATCCAGACCGCCTTGGGTTTGTCTCTCAGCAAGTTTCTGCCCGCAGTTTTTTTGTCCGCCCGAAACGCTTTTATAGCGGCAAGGAGCTGATCGGGATGGATCAGGATGGTCGCGTGCTCGCCCTGGAGTTGTTAGTCGGCGAGATGTTCCTTGAGGCGAAATAGTATCTTTTCAGTGTCATCTTTCTTGCGCTGGCTGATCATCATTTCCTGCGCATCGACCGAGAGAGCATAGCCGCCTTCAATCTCGATAACCAGGCCGTGGGCCGACATGCGGGCGAACGCGTCTGATAATTTATTCCCGGACGGGATCGCATCATGCGCCAGATCGATCGCCGTAATGATTTCGGTCAGGTCTGCGGGCCGCCGCTTCGCGGCGACAGACAGGGACAATAAAAGAATCGCATCAACATCGTGGACTGGGTACATCGGAACCTTTACTGAATAAATGAGCACCCAACCCGGACGCACGGGTGAAAGAACAATTGTGAACAGACCACGTTTTCCATTTTAAGCTTAAAAGAGTCAACATCATTTTATAGCCCTCACCCCAAAGCTCTAACCACCACCTCCTGCACATCCTTGGACAAGTTGTTGGCTGCTGCCACTTTTTGCAAAGCAGCCTGCATCTGTTTTCTCAGCGCAGGCTGGTATTTCTTCCAGTGTTCCAGCGTGCGTACCAGACGCGCAGCCACTTGCGGATTGAGTTTGTTCAGCGCGATCACCTGTTCCGCCCAGAAGGCATAGCCGCTGCCATCCGCTGCATGGAACTGTGACGGATTGCCGTTGCAGAAACTGAAGATCAGGCTGCGTGCGCGGTTGGGATTTTTCAGCGAGAACGCGAGGTGGGTCATCAGGCGGCGGACGGCGTTTACATCGGTGTGCATTGCCACCGCCTGCAGGCTGAACCATTTGTCTACCACCAGCGCTTCTTTCTTGAAATCCTGATAGAAGCGTTTCAACGGTTTTTCCGCCGTCTTGCTGCCGGTGTTCACCAGCGCCATCAGCGCGGCAAGGCGGTCAGTCATGTTGGCGGCGGCGGCGATCTGCGCGTGTGTGAGTTGCACCGTGGTGTCATCTTCCCAGCCCAGCAGGTAGGATAGGCACAGGTTCTTCAGGCCGCGTTTGCCGGCCGATTTTGCATCGGCACTGTATTTGCCGGGCGTCAGATTGGCGGCATAGGCGGCGATGAAATCGGCCTTGAGACTTTCAGACAGCGTCTTGCGCATGAACTGGCGCGCGGTGTGTATTGCCTGCGGGTCGATCACCTTGCATTGTTCGGCCAGCATCAATTCGGAAGGCAGCGTCAGCACCACTTCGCGGAAGGAAGGATCAAGCGTCGGGTCGTTGAGCGTGGTGCGCAGGGCGTTGATGAACAGGTCATCCAGCGTCAGTTTTTCACCCGTCTGTACCTGTTTGATCAGCTTGAGCAGTCGTTGCATCGCCAGGCGCTGCCCGGCCTCCCAGCGGTTGAAGGCATCGCTGTCATGCGCCATCAGCTGTGCCAGCTCCTGGTCGGTGTAGTCGTATTCCATCACCACGGGTGCCGAGAAGTTGCGCAGCAGCGAGGGCGTGGGTTTGCGGGTGACGTTGTTGAAGGTGAACGTCTGTTTTGCTTTGGTCAGCTCCAGCACGCAGGTGGTGGCAGGTTTTAAAGAGGTTGTGCCGGTAAGATACAGCGGCATGTCGCGGCCCTTGGCATCTAGCAGGCCCACCGCAACGGGGATATGAAAGGGCAATGTTTTCTTTTGCCCGGCACCGGTCTTGCAGCTCTGGCTGAGCGTGAGTTCATAGGTTTGTTTGGCGGCGTTGTAGTAGCTATGCACTTTGAGCTGCGGCGTGCGGGACTGGCTGTACCAGCGCTCGAACTGGACGAGGTCGCGCCCGCTGCTGTGTGCCATGGACGCGCGGAAATCGTCGCAGGAAACCGCCTGCCCGTCATGCCGTGCAAAGTACAGGTCCATGCCTTTGCGGAAGCCGTCGCGTCCCAGCAGGGTCTGGTACATGCGCACCACTTCCGCGCCTTTTTCATAGATGGTGACGGTGTAGAAATTGTTGATCTCGACATAGCTGTCCGGTCGCACCGGATGGGCCATAGGTCCCGCGTCTTCGGAAAACTGCACCTGGCGCAGCATGCGCACATCCTCAATACGCTCCACCGCGCGACCGCT